>JBFIEP010000468.1:0-2971 GCA_041603335.1 Elusimicrobiota bacterium
ACCTCCTGTGTCTCTGAAGGTCGGAAAGCACCGTTTTTTTAACCTAAGCCTCGCATGAACCCTCTCGGTCTCGCGCTTCTTGTCTGTCTTTCCATTCCAGCGGGCGCGCAGGATTCTTCCCTCTGGGAAGCCCGAATTACCGAACTTGAAGGCGAGGTCGTAATTTTTCCGAAGGGTGCCAGCGGCGGGATTGATGCCGTTGTCGATATGCCGCTTGAAGCGGGCGATCGCATTGAGACCGGCTCAAAAGGGCGTGTCGAAATGGCTCTTGAGGCGGAGAGCGTTTTGGAGCTGGGTGCCGATTCCGCATTCGAAATAGAATCGCTCAGCTTTAAGGATTCAATATTTTCTCTCGAACTCGGATGGATTGTCGCTAAGATTGAATCCCTTGTCTCGCGTCGCGGGCAATTTCGCGTGCGAACTCCCGTGGCGGTTGCGGCAGTCCGTGGAACTGAATTTGCGGTAGAAGTCGATCCGGAAGGGCACACCGATGTCGGTGTGTTTGACGAAGGAAAGGTTGCGCTATCTTCGTTGGCCCATCCCAAGGATGGAGAGAAGGTTTTGGGGCCTTTGGATGAGGCACGCCTTCAGAAGGGGCGGCGGCGATTTATGCTGGGCCGCCTGAAGCGGCTCAAGGCCCGCCATAAGCGTCTCAAGCATTTGCGGGGACGGCGCGCGCAGTTAAAGAAAAATTGGAAACGCCTCGATCCGAAAACGCGCGCCCAACTGCGCCGTAACTGGAAGGCACGGTACGAAAAAAATCTTCAAAAGCTCTCACCGGTTCAACGCAAAAAGCTTATTGAACGGCTGGACCGCGGCAAGCGCGAGCGTCTGCGGCGCGCTCTGAAGGAGAAATTTAAGAAAAAGTCCTTAAGGAAGAAGCTTAAGAAAAAGTTCAAAAAGAAGCAGCAGAAAAGGGGTGCCCCCCGCCGCGGCCGCCGTCGTTAAATATTCAAAAAACCCTTAGAAAGTTATAGAATGTCGGCCTATGGCCGGTGCCTCAAATCCACGCGAACGGGCTGGGCGGGAATCCTCTTCCGCCGATCCGACGACGCTGTCTGAGATTCCTGTTAAAAGGGAATACACGGATGAGGATCTTAAGGGCTTTGACCCCGCTGAAAAACTGGGAACTCCCGGCAATTTCCCGTATACGCGCGGACTGAAGCCTTCGGGCTACCGCACCACGCGCTGGACGATGCGTCAGTTCGCGGGATTTAAAACCGCTAAAGACACCAACGAACGGTTTAAATTTCTCATGGATCACGGACAGACGGGGCTTTCAACGGCCTTTGACCTGCCGACCTTGATGGGTGTCGATTCCGATGCCCCCATGGCCGAAGGCGAAGTCGGCCGCGAAGGAGTCGCGATCGATTCTCTCGCGGATTTTGAAATTCTCTTTGATGGAATTGACCTCGCGAAGGCGTCGACTTCGATGACCATCAATTTGCCGGCTCCTATACTACTTGCGATGTACTTATGTGTTGCCGAGAAGCAGGGAGTGCCGTTTAAGCGGGTACGCGGGACCCTGCAGCTCGACATCCTCAAGGAGTACATTGCTCAGAACGAATTTTTGTACCCCCCCGAACCTTCCATGCGTTTGGTCCTCGATACGATCGAGTTTTGTACGGATAATGTGCCGCGCTACTATCCGATTTCAATTTCGGGGTATCACATCCGGGAAGCCGGTGCGGATGCCGTTCAAGAGCTCGCTTTTACGTTGGCGAACGGAGTCGATTACGTTGAGCGTTTGGTCGCGCGCGGTCTTGATCCTGATTCCTTCGCCCGCCGCCTTTCGTTTTTCTTCGACGTCCATAACAATTTCTTCGAGGAAATCGCGAAGCTCCGCGCGGGCCGGCGTATTTGGGCGCATTTCATGCGGGATACGATCGGTGCAAAGAAGGAAATTTCCTGGATGCTTCCGATGCATTGTCAGACCGCCGGGGTTTCCTTGACGGCCCAACAGCCTTTGAATAATCTTGCCCGTGTCGCCTTCCAAGCCCTTGCCGGAGTCTTGGGAGGAACGAACAGCCTCCACACCAATTCCTTCGATGAAGCCCTCGCTTTGCCGACGGATGAGGCCGTGCGCCTGGCCTTGCGAACGCAGCAGGTCATCAGCGAAGAGTCGGGTGTTACCGATACCGTCGACCCGTTCGGCGGTTCCTATTATCTCGAATCCCTTACCGATGAAGTCGAGCGCCGCACGCTCGAGGTCATGAAAAAAATTAAGGACCTCGGCGGAGTAGTGCCCGCTATTGAGAAGGGTTATTTCCATCGGGAAATCGCGGAGACAGCCTATCGTTTTGAGATGGATCTCGGCCGTAAGCGTCGAAAAATCGTGGGTGTTAACATTCACGCGAAAGAGGGCGATAAGCCCGAGATATTAAAGATTGATAACGATGTCGAGGAGGGCCAGGTCGCCGCGGTAAAAAAGCTGCGTGAGACCCGTGATAACGGCGCGGTGGATGCGGCCTTGGCCGAGGTTCGCGAGGCCGCCCGGTCCGATAAGAATCTTTTGCCGTATATCATTGAAGCTGTGAAGACCTACGCGACTGTCGGTGAAGTGACCAACGCTCTCAAGGATGTGTTCGGCGAGCTGCCGGCCTTTCGAACATGATTGTCGCGGTTGTTGGTCAGGATTCGAAGTTTTGCCTTGAGCTTCAGGATCTGCTGCAATCACAAAACCATCGTGTTGATTTGCTGCCCGATATCGCAAAGGCGTCATCGCGGCTTAAGAATGATCCCCCCCATCTTGTGGTCATAAACGGCGTGCCCTCGCTCGATGACGCCTTGGAATTAATCCGGACCCTGCGCGGCCACCAGCCG
Organism: Elusimicrobiota bacterium; assembly: GCA_041603335.1. Lineage (GTDB taxonomy): Bacteria > Elusimicrobiota > Elusimicrobia > UBA1565 > UBA1565 > UBA1565. The sequence continues at coordinate 2,824 of JBFIEP010000468.1, forward strand.
ACTCGGGAATTGCCTATCCTGCGTGTCGATGCGAAAGGGACTACCAAGGACGTCGTGAAAATCCTTGATGCGGGCGCCGATGATTTTTTAGTGCGGCCCTTTAACGGACAAATTTTTCTAGCGCGTGTTCGCACATTACTCCGCCGTC
>JBFIEP010000469.1:0-2970 GCA_041603335.1 Elusimicrobiota bacterium
AGTCCAGGCCGCCGGAATTAAGGCATAGGTTTTGAAGAAACCCTCGATATCGGCTCCAATTCGCAGCTCATGGAGAAACACCGCGATATTGACGGCGATGATCGCATAGGTGAAAAACGGAGTGCTCTTGCTAGGAATTGAATCGCGAATAGGAAACATTTGTGTTTATTATTGATAAAATCGCAGGCATGGCAGAGGCAGTTATTCAGCTAAAGGATGTGACCAAGGTCTATCGCCGATCGCATCTGGGCAAGACGACTGAAAGCATCGGTGTTGAAAAGGTCTCGATTAAAGTCGGGAAAGGCGAGGTATTCGGCCTTTTGGGCCTCAATGGTTCGGGGAAAACCACCACCATTAAGATGCTGATGGGTCTGTTGTACGCAACCAAGGGGGAAGCCACCCTTTTTGGTAAGGCCATGCCCGATGCCTCCGCGCTCGCGAGAGTCGGCTATCTCCCGGAAGCGGCCTATTTAAATCGGTACCTGACCGGACGTGAGACAATCCGATTGTTCGCTACACTCGGCGGAATACCTGCGGGGATTCGCGAGGACCGCGTCAACGAAATGATCCGCAAAGTCGGCATGGATGACTGGGCTGATAAAAGAATCGAGGAATATTCCAAAGGCATGGTCCAACGCATCTGCATCGGCCAAGCCCTCGTTCACGATCCCGACCTCTTAATTTTCGATGAGCCCATCACCGGACTCGATCCCTTAGCGATTAACGAAGTCCGGTCTCTAATCCTATGGCTGAAGGAACAAGGTAAAACCGTTTTTCTTTCCTCGCATGACATTTCGGAGGTAGCGCGCGTTTGCGACAACATCGGCATTCTCTGCGCGGGAAAGCTAGCAAAAACGGCGTCCGCAGACGACTACCGCAACGATCCGGACAAACTCGAGGAGATTTTCAAAGAAACCGTCAGCGGCACCCAGCGAGTGGGGGCGCTTACTTTTAGATGATCGAACCCATTTTAGCGATTGCGGGTTACACCGTTAAGGAGCATGTCCGAAACCGCGTATTCCAGCTGGTCTATCTCTTCATGGCGGTACTCGTTGCGGGCGCACTGGTGGTCTCGGCTTTGGCGCAAGACCAACGCCTACGGATGATGATGGATTCCGGATTGGCCGGGATGGAACTCATCGCCCTAATCGGAATATTGTTCGTGACGGTTAACCTCGTCAGGGATGAAAGCGAATCCCGCAGCATCTATCTCCTATTAAGCCGTCCCCTCGAACGATGGCAGTATATTCTCGGACGCTACTTGGGGACCTTATCGGCGATCGGCGCCGGCATCGTCCTGATGGCGCTTGTTCACGCGGGCTCATTATTATTTTTCGGTTGGCGGCCCGACGGCATTTACGCGACGGCGCTTCTCTGCGCCTTTGGAAAAATCGCCGTGATGGGGGGACTCGCCTTATTTTTATCGCTCGCGACGACCTCAACCCCTTCAGCGGTCGCCTTCACATTATTTCTTTGGATCCTCGGTCATTTCTCGGTCGAGATTTCATTCCTTGTGGAAAAAGCCCACAACCCATTCGTAAAGGGAATTGGGTGGCTTGTTGGGGTTGCCGCTCCTGATTTCGCGTTCTTTAATTTCCGCGATTTCATGGACGCCGCGATCACACCCAGCGGCGAATGGTTTGCCTGGCTCGCGGTGTATGCCTTCGGCTACACCCTGGCGACGCTCTTTCTCTCGAGCTGGATTTTCTCGCAGCGGGAATTCTGATGAGACGCCCCGAACTGCTCGCGGCGGGGCTCGCCTGCCTGATGCTGGCGGGGTATGCCCAATCCCGGGCTCGAGTGTCCTTCGCGTCTCCCTTTCCGGATTATTCCCAGCTCGTCTTTGGAAATGATCGTCTTCAAGACATGGCTTTTCTAAGCACGGGATTTCGCCGCTTGGCCGCAGACGTCGCATGGATCCAGTATTTACAATTCCTCGGAGTCCGGGATTTCGGCCGCGGCGGCTACGCCACTCCCGAGGAACTCGAAAGCGGCGTCCAATACCCCGGACTCATGCTGCGCACGCTGCGCATCGTTCGCCTCGACCCCTGGTTTCGACAGGCGTACCTATACGGTGCCTCTGTGTTCGCCTGGTCCAATGCGACCAAGGATCCTCAAAACGCGGTAAAGCTCCTTAAGGAAGGCATCCATTACGACCCCGATTACTGGATGTATCACACATTTCTTGCGGCGATCGCCTTCAAGGAAAAAGATAATTTCGATGAAATGGCCGAAACACTCGAAAAAGCCCTCCAGCATCCTGACTGCCCCGCCGTCATAAAGTCGATTCTCGCTAACTTCTATAAAGCGGAGAAACGATACGCCGACGCGCTGAGAATCTGGACGGGCCTGCTCGCCGACGACAATGCCGAAGAATACCACGAACGTGCGGCCGGAGAAATCGTACGTTTGCGTGCGGCGCTCAAACGATAATGAGATTTACGCTTGTTCTCGGAGCACTTCTGTGGACCGCCTGCCCATCAGCGGCCCAGCGGGATCATACCGGTCATTCCCACGGAACCAGCGATATGCCCGTGCATCCCGTACACGCGCAGATGCTCGTGGATCCGGGACTGATTCGCGTGCGAATCGTAACTGACGGGGCGATCCTCGGCAACGAAGTACTCGGTCTCGACCTACCCGCCGCCGATTGGCCGGAGGCTAAAAAAAACCAGGCGAAGGATTGGTTGGATGAAAATTTCTCCCTCGCGGCGGACGGGAAACCCCTCCCGAGCCGCCTCCTGAATGCCTCCTTTCGCATCGACGCCTGGAAAAAGGTCGCCAATGTCGGCATCGTCGGTTGGGATGGAATGTTTATCTTCGATCTCGCATTTTCTCTTCCCGCAGACTCAAAAATCCTATCCGGACAGGCTTCCTTCTATCATGAAGATTGGGAATATCTCGAGACCATGCTCGACTCGGGCATAAAACCGATGTTCCGGAAGAATTTTAAAACCTATCTCAAGATTC
>JBFIEP010000470.1:0-2966 GCA_041603335.1 Elusimicrobiota bacterium
CCGCTCAGGGTCTGCCAATGGCGGCCAGAACTGTGAGTGACGACACACACTTGTTTGAAGAAGACCGTTGTGACGATGGAGTTCTGGCGAGGGGTCCCTCGGGTGGCTGGGTCACGTTAGCCCTTTCCAAGGGCGAAGCTGTCTTACCCAAATAAGCTGCGATCCAGCCGATAATTACCGCGATTGCCAACCTTGGGCGGCATGTCGAGGGCCTGAGCCCGCTTTTCGCCCGCTGCTTGCTTGCTGACCAGCGCGATAAAGATTCTGCTGTTTTCTTCTCTTCCTGGCTTGGGGATGTAGTATTTGGCATCCGCTTTAAGGCCGTTTTCAAAGCCCTTGTCGCGGCCTTGGGGTCTGACCTCTCCGGTCCATTCGCTGTATCTCATGTTCTTCGGTTTCATATTGCCTACCTCATGGGTCTTTCTATTTCTTACTTCCAGGATACCCTTCCTCAACCGGTGCGTCATGGGTCAGAAAGCAAAAAAGTGTTGGAAAAATGGTCCAGAATCGAAGATTCGGGTTTTAGGGAAAGATGTGAACAGTTAGTTCCTTATGGTCCTATGCTCGACGGGGGACCGGGAAATCGCTATTCTTGGATCATGCGTGAAAGTTTAAAGACGGCGAAGCGAATTGTGGTGAAGGCCGGGACGAGCATGTTGACCGATTCCAAAGGACGTGTTGACCGCAAATTGGTGCACCGTCTTTCGGCCGATGTTTCAGCCCTCCGGAAAGGGGGGCGGGATGTGGCGTTGGTGAGCTCGGGGGCTATTGCCTTCGGCATGGACGCCTTGGGCCTCTCCAAGCGCCCCAGGGGAATGGGGACCCTTCAGGCCTGTGCTGCGGTGGGGCAGGGACGGCTCATGCATGCCTATTCTCAATCCTTCGACAAGCGCGGTTTGCCCGCAGCCCAGATGCTTCTCACGCGGGATGGCTTGGAAGATCGGTCTCGTTTCCTGACAGCGCGGCGTACGTTTGACGCTGTTTTTGAGGTGGGCGGCGTTCCTGTCGTGAATGAAAACGATACGGTTGCTACCGAAGAAATCGCCTTTGGGGATAACGATGTCCTTTCGGTTCATACCGCCCATCTTATTGGCGCCGATCTTCTTATTATTCTGTCGGATGTGGACGGCTTTTCCCTCAAAGACGGCTCTCGTGTTAGGGGGGTTGGTTCTATTTCTGAGATTGATAAGGATTTGGTAAAGCATCTTCGCGAGCGAAAACGGGAAACGACGGTGGGGGGGATGCGGGCGAAGTTGGAGGCAGCGCGAAAGGCGATGCATCTTGGAATTCCGTTATTGATCGTCGATGGCGGGATGCGCGGTGTTTTGGAGCGGGCAGTGCGTGGTGAGGATGTTGGAACTCTCTTTTCTGCAAAGGCAAAAATCCAGGGGGCCCGAAAGCGGTGGATCGCGTTTACCGCAGCTCGCAGAGGTAAGGTTACGGTTGATCCCGGGGCTTTAAAAGCTCTTTCCCGCAAGAAGAGCCTGCTTCCCATTGGTGTGCGGGGGGTTGAAGGATCGTTTGAGGCGGGAGATGTGATCGAGATTGTAGGAGAAGATGGAGGGGCAGTCGGTCGCGGGGTTTCGGCTTATTCGCTGAGGGAAGCGCGGCGTATTATGGGTAAGCGTTCGAGTGAAATTAAGGCTCTGCTTGGACGTAAGGGCAAGGATGAGGTGATTCATCGTGACGACATCGTTCTCTGGAGCTAAGCGTCTTAGGACCGCTCTCGGGCGGTTGAAATCCGCCTCTATCGCTGCGGCAGGCGCCTCCACCGCTCTTAAGAATAAGACGCTCGATTCCGCGGCGGCGGGATTACTGCGCGCGAAGAGCGCCCTTCTTAAGGCGAATGCCAAGGACCTTGCGCGTGCCAAGCGTGATGGATTGGGGTCGGCTAAGATTGATCGCCTGCGGCTTACTCCCGAGCGGATCGCGTCAATGGCTGAAGGAGTGCGTGCCGTTTCCAAACTTCCGGACCCGATCGGAAAGGTGCTTGGGCGTTGGACGCGTCCCAACGGCCTTCGAATGTCAAAGGTTTCCGTGCCGATCGGCGTCGATTTGATTATTTACGAATCCCGACCTAACGTGACAGTCGAATGCGGCTCGCTTTGCCTCAAGAGCGGCAATGCGGTGCTTCTTCGGGGCGGGCGCGAAGCGTTTGATTCCAACCGCGCCCTGGCGCGTGTTTTTGAAGCTGCGTTGAGGAAAAATGGTCTTCCTCCCGATTGCGTGCATGCTTTGGAGACGACGGACCGTGCGGCCGTAGATTTTCTCCTGGAGCGTGAGGATGACATCCAGCTTGTGATCCCCCGCGGTGGGGAGTCGTTGATCCGTAAGGTCGCTCGTGCCGCGCGTATGCCCGTGATTAAACACTACAAAGGCGTCTGTCACGTTTACGTTGATGGAAAAGCCGACTTGAAAAAGGCTGAGGCGATCGCTCTGAACGCGAAGCTGCAGCGTCCGGGCGTTTGCAATGCGATGGAGACGCTTCTCGTTGATAAACGTGTGGCGGCTAGATTTCTTCCGTCTGTGGGGGCTAAGCTCATTGAGGGCGGGTGTGAGCTGCGTGTCGAATCCTCGGCCCGGAAATACGTCGCTGGTGCCCAGACCGCTAAGAAAGGCGATTTTGGATTTGAATTCCTGGATAAGATTCTCGCCGTCAAAGTTGTTAACGGTGTTGATGAAGCCATCGCCCATATTGCGAGGCATGGTTCCGGGCATACGGAAGCTATCGTGACCCGTGATAATAAAACGGCGAACCGTTTCGTCGAGCGTGTCGATGCCTCTTCGGTTATGGTGAATGCATCAACCCGTTTCGCGGATGGATTCGAATATGGGTTTGGTGCCGAGATCGGAATCTCGACCGACAAGATCCACGCCCGCGGCCCCATGGGCCTCGAAGGCCTCACCTCCTACAAGTACATCGTCCGGGGAACGGGTCAAGTCAGGGGCTGACCCCTATTTTTCCG
>JBFIEP010000471.1:0-2954 GCA_041603335.1 Elusimicrobiota bacterium
GACATAAGAACCGTCCTTTTGATGTATTTCATTGCCGGTTAACGGCGGGTTAAAAACGCAAATCAAAACCACATCTTCCAGCGCAATAAAGGTATGCGGGTCATGATTGTCTAAGGCATAGGTAGTGCCAGGCTTTAGCCGGTAAGGCTGTCGTCGGGAAACCTTCAAATCAGCAAATCTAAAGTCTGACATTGTAGGCCCTTGGGCCCATTTGAAAAGAGGTCCTAGCGCCCTATTTACTGGGTAGGACCTGGGCCTATACTGAGAGGGACTTTTGGTCCTATATTCATGAGCCCCCGCCTACTAATAATCGCCTCCCTCATCCTTTCTTCCTTCCCCACCCCTGCGCTTGCCCGTATTGCCTCTCAGGCTCGTTCCCGGGCACGGGGTGTTCAAGTGGTTGCCGCAGCACCGGCGGCGTTCGATGGCGGTGCCGTCCCAAAGGGGTTGAGTGTTTCCCCCTTACCCGAGATGAAAGCCCTTACGGCGCAACCGGTTTTTGCGGACCGGGCGGCGCGTACGGTGGAACCTTACCGTGAATCTTCTCATGACCTCTATCGGGTCGGACGTGAGGCCGAGGCGGGACTTTGGTCGGCCTTAGCGGGTCTCCGTGAAAGTTGGGAGCGGGGAGACGGCGACCGCAAAACCTTCGCTGCTGAAGCGTCCGGTGTGAGCGATCTCCTCCGCCGCCATGAGTTGATAGGCCTCGGTAAGGATCTGCGCCGGGAAGATGCTTCCATGGTCGGTCCCAGCCGGCGGCTAGGGCTGCTCGGTGTACCGCGCGGAGATGATGCGGCGCTGCGGGCATGGCTAGAGGGACTGAAGGGATCACGCAAAGCGGCGCTGCAGGATCTCCCCCGATTGCGAAAGATTCTCGGGATATCCGAATCCCTTCCTTCGTCGACTTTGTCGGAGCGGTCGCTTGAGGCAATGCATCGGGCTAAGAAGCTTATGCCGCGTCAGGCGGTGGTTAAACCGGCTTCTACGGATGCTCAAAGCGATTGGAATGGACGATACGAAGACGCTCATAATCGGTCTAAAGAAATCAGTACCGAGATCGCGGCCTCCCATGCGGCATTAGCGGCGGCCGTTGATGCGAATGAGGCGGCTCGGGTGAAGGAGCGGCTTAAGGTCGAGACGCGGCTTCTGCAGGAAACCCGCATTCAGCTTGATGTCCTCGGGAAACTCGCTCAGCGCCGGGACTTTTCGGGAACCCATCAAGCGGTCGATGATATCGCCCGCCTTGATTCGGTTCTTGCCGCCCACAAAGATTTACTGCGCACCTCCGAGACAAAGGCGACAGGGAAGGATGCCTCCGAGTCCTTGGACCGGGCCGAGCTTGAAGTATTACGCAAACGCGTCGCTGAAATGCTCGATCCCAATCGTCCTCGAACGCCTGGCGGTCCCGAAAACGCCCCCCCCCTTGCCGGGACCCCGTTGGAAAAAAAGATCCGCGAGCGTGTCGCGGCGGTTGAAAACCTTCAGACGTTATCCCAGGCGGAACTCGCTGAACGCGAGGCTGCCGCGCGCATGCTTGCGGTGGCTGACCGATTGCGCGGGGGGGCACTGCGGCGTCGGCGGGACGGTCGGGACCAACTTGATTTTCAAAAAAATTACGCTCGCCTTGCCATGGTTATGGATCTTTCCTACAGCCTCAACGTCCTTAAGGCCGCGGAAGAAGCCGTACGCAATATGGAGACGTTGTTGGATGGCCGGGAGCAGGGGATTAACGACCGACGGGAAAGAAGCGGAGCTGAAGGCGGGAACGCGACCGATCTTGCCAATCGTAAAGAAGAATGGGAGCAGAACGTCCGCGATAAGCTCGCCTCGGATGACGAAAATATCGAGCTGTTTGCCGATCTCGCCGAACAATCCGAACGCCTGACGACACGGCTTGACAGCTATCGACGGGATGTTAAGGGACTCCTCGATTTTATTAACGCGCGCGACCGGGGACCCAGCGCGACGGCAATCGCCGAATACGATCGGCGACTTGCGCTGCTTCCTGAACTCGCGCGTAAGCGGCGCGAGGGGTGGCCCGATGATGATGGCTCGGTCGGCAAGCTTTCTTTGCGCCAACTGAATGAAGAACTCGAAGAACTCGACGATCTGATCACTAAGATTCAAGATGGTGAGGCGGAGCTAGCGACGGTTCCGGTGGAATTTGCCGGGGTTCTGATCGCGGCGGTTCCCGGCGTCCCCGAGTTTAATGTCTCAAATCCCGATACGGCGACGATTCTCGCATTGCTGGCTGAGCGCCGTAAGCATTGGGAGACGGAGCGCAAGGATTTAAAAAAGACCCTGGACGGTCTGGACGATATGCTGGACGCGTCCAATACCCGCCGGGTGGTGGATGATTTTGGCGATGCGGTTCCGGAGTCTCTTCCCTTATATAAGCGCGAGCAAAACACCAAACGCGATTCCGCGCGTGCCGACGCGCAGCGCTTCGCGCGTGCGATTGATGAGGCTGCCCGTACGATGGCCGAGGCAGGTGCGGGTTCCTTGCCGGGGCTCTCCGGTCTAACGGTCGAAGGGTACCGCGATAGTCTTCCGACCTATGCCGACAGCCTCACGGCCCTTCAAATTAGCGGCGACGATGCCTTGTTGGGACAAATAGAGAAAATCGAAGCCGCGCGTCTCTTGCCCTTTCTAGGAGATGCGGTTATTCGTTGGGCTCAAGCCGAAGCAACCGTCAAGGCGATTGATGAGGCGATGCAGGGAGTTCTTCCCAAGGCGCGTGTGGAGTTTCGAGGAGCGGTTCAAAGTGTCGACGATGTCCTTTCCGACATCGATGCTGATGAAGCCTTTGTGCGAGCGGGACTTCCCCTCTCCGGGAATCAAGCTCTGATTGATCGCAAGGTTTCCTTATTATCAAGCAAACTCAAACCGAACCTGATTTCTCTTCGCCGTTTCCTCGTCTCGGAGATGATCCCGTTCCAGAAGGACCAGATCGA
>JBFIEP010000472.1:0-2947 GCA_041603335.1 Elusimicrobiota bacterium
CCTTCCGATGAGGATCCCCCGAAGCCATCACTCGGCGACCCTACTCCCGAATGGAACCGTTCTCCTTGCGGGCGGCTTCACCACGGTAGCAACGACCGGGTCGACCAATTCAGCTGAAATCTTTTTTCCGGAAACCAACTCCTTTGCTCAAACCGGGCAAATGACATCATCGCGCAGCTTCCATTCGGCGATGCTCCTGCCTGATGGAAATGTTCTCGTCACGGGAGGGTTCACCAACGGGGTTTATCTCGATTCGGCGGAAATCTACTTCTCGACGATGCATAAATGGATCCCGATCAGCAGCATGGATACCGAACGCGCCCAACATACCATGTCCATGCTCCATGATGGACGTGTCATGGTTTCCGGCGGGGTCAATGTAGGCGGTGTTCTGGGTGACGTTGTGTCCACCGGGGTCAGCCCGGGTACGCGCGGCAATGAAATTTACAATCACAGCACCGGGGGCGTGTGGGCTTCCGCCGGCGCGATGACCTTCCCACGCCATTCCCACACCGCGACGGTGATGCATGACGGGCGAGTGCTGGCCGTTGGCGGAAATAACGGGTTCGGTGAAATAGGACTCGGGGAAACCTACGATCCAGGCACCAACGCCTGGACGCGGGTCCAAACGGTAGGATCGGGCGGAGATATGATCACACCGCGCATTAATCACGTGGCCACCCTTCTGCCCACGAATAAGATTATTTATTCCGGCGGCTTTACCGCTCTCGGCGGCCCGATCGGAGTCACCGAGATCTGGGATCCCCAAGCCTCATCGTTCACGGCGATCGGCACGATGGAGACCCCTCGCGGAGATCATACAGTGGATCTCCTTTCGAATGGGACGCTGCTCGCGATCGGAGGTTCCAATGGGACCCAGGCTACAGCCGTTTCAGAACTGATATCGATGGGATACACCCCCGATAGCGAAACCCCGTCAACGGGACTCAGCCGGCGTCCGAATATTTTAAATACCAACGTTCCGCGGCTTCTGCAAGGGCAAACACTCACGCTTCTCGGAGAAAACTTTAAAGGACGGACGGAGGCCGCCGGCGGCGGGACAAATTCCGGCTCTTTCCACCATCCGCGCGTCATCGTGCAGCGCATCGGGGGAAGCGGAGTCTCCTCATCCAACGACGCGGGTTTTGCACTGGATGTCACAAGTGCCGTCATGCACCAGCAACTCGTTCCGTGGGCGAACATCGACTCCTCGATGACCATCTCTCTACCCCCGACGGATGATGAATTACCCATGGGTTGGTATTCATTCCGCGTCGGCGCGAACGGGCAATATTCGGATTCGAAGTTTATCCAAATCGCCCCTCAGAAGCCCATTGTCCCACCCGGCGTCCCCCAAGGAGCACGCCAAGGAGCCTCCTCGGTTACCTGGACCTGGGATGTCAGCTTAGGAGGAAATACGTTTGACGGATACAACGTCTATTCGGCAACCAGCGGCGTCTTTCTCGCAACCGTTCCCGTGGGCGGCGGCCAGGTTACATGGATTCAACACGACCTCGGCCCCGATACTTCGGCACAAATAAAGGTTGCCCGCTTCACGCTGGGCGGCGACGGGCCTGTCACGGTCGCGACAGCCACGATTTTCACACCCGACAGCACGGTCGCCAATATTGCAGGCTCGGCGCAGGATACCGGCAGCATCTTCTGGTCCTGGCCCGCCGTCGGAGAAGCCCTTTCCTACACCATTCTCAGTGCAAGCGTACCAACGACAATCGGAACATCTCCGATTCCCAGCTTCACGCAAACGGGCCTTTCAACAAATTCAGCGTATGGTCTTCGCGTCCAAGCGGTAATGGCCGGCGGATCCGGAATCATCTCCGCGGCTGCGACAACGTACACCTTGGCGGCACCCCCGTTAGCCGGTCAACCGTCCGTCGCCAATGTTTCTACAGGAGGATTCACGACGTTCTGGAACCCTAACGGAAACCCGGAAGGAACCGATTTCCAATTCCGATACCTCGAACAATTCAATACAACAAAAATCACCGAAGATTTCACGACAGCCTCAAATGTAAGCCTTAGCAACGAGAGTCCAAATATCAACTTCGATCTCGAGGTTCAGGCCGTCAACGGCGATGGAATCGCAACGGGCTTCACTGCACTCGGCTCTTCCATTACACTCGCGGCGACACCGGGTCTTCCGGCTATCACAAATAATACCGCTTCCGAAATCACCGTTACTTGGGGAGCGAATAACAACCACGCCTTGACTGAATACGAGGTGGTCTATTCCAGCGATAATTTCGTCAACGACTTTTCAACGCATACGACGTTCGGAAATTCTTTCTTCGCCACGACGGTCACGATTCAGGGTCTCATTACGGGTCAGGAATACTACTTCCGTGTCTCCGCCTTCGACCAATTCGGAAGACGGACAGCTCAGGTTTCCACTAACACCGTAACCAATAACGGAGGAGGACCCATCGGCGGCATCGCGTTTAAAATTCCGCAAACAGGAATCACGCTGGCGGGAGGAACGCTCGGGGGAGCCCAACGTGCCGTTTCCTTCCGCGTCCCGGGAAACACCTTTGACGGAGATGTGGAAATCTTCGTCAGCACCGCCCAAACCGCAGGCACGCTTAATTGCGGGGGAATCAACGCCGCGATCGAAGTTGTACCGGTCCCGGCACTCCAGCCTAGAAACTCTTTTGAACTGACCATAGAATATTTTGCGGGGGAAGCAAACCTTGGAACACCCGCGACGCTCACCATCGCCCGCTGGGACCCGGCTACGGGAACCTGCGTCCCGCTGCCTTCAACAGTTAACACCAGCAATAATCGCATTACGGCCGATGTTAACCACTTATCCCAATTCCAAATCATGCAGCTCGCTCCCTCGAACACGGTTTCAGATGTTCGCGTTTTCCCGAATCCGCTCTACACCAGTCACCAAAGTTTCTTTACCTTTGATCGGCTGCCGGCCGGAACG
>JBFIEP010000473.1:0-2944 GCA_041603335.1 Elusimicrobiota bacterium
CGTCGATCTTCGCAAGGAATAATTCCAATTCAGCATGCTGCCAAAACGGATTTTTATCCGTCAGGATAGCGCGAACTTCTTTTTTAATAGGAGGGACCCACATCTCGGAGTCCGCATATATCTTCCAAGGAAGATCAATAAAGGCATCCAGATCCCGGTCGTTCTGAACAGTCGAGATGGATAAGGAAGGCTTAGACGACTTAGGCGGCGACGCTGGCACGGGGGAGGATGCCTACTTTTCTGCCGCAGTCTTCAAAGACGTTGAGCACATGGTCGATTTGCTCGTTGGTATGCGTCGCCATCAGCGTATTGCGCATAAGGGCGCGTCCAGGAGCCACCGCGGGACTTACAACCGGATTGGCAAATACGCCGGCATCGAAAATCAGTCGCCAAAACTCGAATGCCTTCATATCATCGCCGACCAGCACCGGGATAATCGGGGTTTCGGTAATTCCAGTATCAAAACCGGAAGCTTCAAAACCGGACTTCAAACGATCCGCGTTTTTCCACAATTGCTCACGTCTCTGCGGTTCTTCCTGCATCATGTCCAAAGCCGTCGATATAGCAGCGACAGAGGAAGGCGGCAACGCCGCGGAGAACATCATGGAACGGGCATGAATCTCGATGTAGTGCAGAATCTCTTTAGAACCCGCGACAAATCCACCGACGGAACCAAACGATTTGGAACACGTTCCAACGATGAGGTCCACGTCTTCTACCGCTAAATTGTAATGCTCGCTTGTGCCGCGGCCGTTTGCACCCAAGACACCGGTTGAATGGGCGTCATCCAAGATTACGCGGGCCCCATATTTTTTTGCCAAGCGCACAATCTCGGGAAGTTTGCAGATATTGCCTTCCATGCTGAACACACCGTCAACAACGATCAGCTTTCCCCGCTTATCGGGAACGGAGGCTAAAATTTCTTCAAGATGGTCCATGTCATTATGGCGATAACGAACGGTTTCACCCCAAGCGAGCCGCGCGCCATCCATAATCGAAGCGTGGTCCCACTTATCAACGATAACGGTATCGTGACGGCCCACTAGCGCGGAAATAACTCCGAGGTTCATTTGATATCCGGTGGCGAAAATAAGAGCCGCTTCCCGATGCTTGAACTTCGCCAGCTTCTTCTCGGTTTCAGTATGCAGTTCCAAGGTACCGTTTAAGAAGCGTGAACCGGCACAACCGGTTCCCCATTCCTTAACGGCGTCCTGCGATGCTTTTTTCATGCGTGGATGATCGGCAAGGCCCAAATAATTATTGGAACCCATCATGATCATCGAACGCCCTTCAACTTCGACTTCGGTGCCCCGAGAGGCGGAGAGAGGATTGAAATAAGGCCATAAACCGTGGTCCTTAAGTCCATAGGAGCGCGTGTATTTCGCGCATTTTTCAAAAATATCCATCGGTGATGATTATAGCAAAGGTCTGCTCCAGGCTGACATGGTGCAAAATGCCCAGAAATACTGGAAAATCAGGCGATTTTCAGGATCACTAGATTTGAAGGGGCAAGAATGTATTTAAAAGCACTTAATCTACAAGAAATTTTCTTTTGAGCAAAAAAATCGATCCCATACAAAAATATATTCCGCTACCCTACCCAAATAGCAAAACTTTCAATTCTTGTTATTGAAGACGATCCGCCCGCCGCGCGGCGGTCTCCCACGTCATGCGAACCAAGGCGTCATCATCGATCAAGATGGTCAAAATGCGGGGCGCTCTTCCATCTCGAGGATTGTCGCTTCAATCGGCTTCGAGTAGAATACCAACATCTCCCCTTCAAGCCGCATCCCATACAACACGCCGTTCACCGCGACAAAGTAGTGAATCTCCGCCAAGCGGTCACTCGAGCGATAGGAAATCCATCCCATCCCCTCAGAATCCTTTCGAATCAAGGAAACCGAACGCGGGACCCCGGAAAAACCATCTTCATACGTGACGGCGTATAAAACAGGGTCAATACTAATCCTCACCGCCTTCTCATAGAGCCGCCACATATCATCCAGAAGGTTAAAGGAAACCGATCCCGCCGTCACCCCGCCGCGCTCATCAATCGAAAATCGAATCGTTTGATTCCCGAAAGAGGCCGAAACGCCTCCACTCAACTCCTGCCACGACCACTGGCGAGCAACTCCTTCCCCGGAAACGCGCAGCCATAACATCTCTGGTCCGGAGGCCGCGGAAAACGCGAGCAAAACACCGTCCACATTCCGGATGATCTTCGAAGAATTTTGAGCGGCGGTTATCTCAGCTAACGGCAGCGAGAGAATCGGCTGAGGAACATTTACCGCAAGACCGCTCTCGAATAAGGGAGCGGGAGAAACTCCCGCGACCTGCGCCGCAAGAACGAGCGACTGCAGCGCCGTCACGCCGCGACACCGGCCTTGGGATCCAAACTCTTGGCAATGGCCTGCTCAAGATCGGCCATTAAGTCTTTTTCGTCCTCGATACCCACGGAAAGACGAATCAATCCGTCGGTCAAACCCGCCTTGAGCCGCTCTTCCCGGGGGATGGATGCATGCGTCATCGTTGCGGGATGCCCCACAAGCGACTCAACACCCCCCAAACTCTCGGCAAGGGAAAAGACCTTCATCGAACTTAAAAAGCGGAGCGCGCGATCCAGATCACCCTTTAACTCGAAACTAATCATTCCGCCCGCAAGCCGCATCTGCGCCTTTGCGAGTTCATACTGAGGATGCGTCGGCAATCCGGGATAATGCACACGCTCGACCTCCGGATGCTCGAGAAGCTTACGGGCAATCTGCAAGGCGTTGCTGCTGTGACGCTCCATGCGAATCGGCAGGGTTTTCGTACCGCGCATCACCAGGAAACAATCCAAGGGTCCCGGCACCGCACCCACGGCGTTCTGAAGAAACTTGAGCTTCTCATAAAGCTCCTCATCGTTGGTAATGGCCGCACCGCCCACGACATCGGAGTGCCCCCC
>JBFIEP010000474.1:0-2934 GCA_041603335.1 Elusimicrobiota bacterium
CCGAGCGCAACGCGGTTAATCGCTAAAGGAACGTCCACCGTCTCTCCCCCGCGCACCCGGGTCACTCTTTTTTCATCGGTCAAAATCGGAACGGTCCAAATTCCATCAGCGGTGGTGCCGACCTTGCGCAAGCGCGCATCGACCGCGTAACGCAGTAAAATCGCATGCTCCGCCTTGCCATTGGGATTTTTAAGGGAGACAAAGGCTCGGGGCCGGGACCGCTTCGGGACGGGGCTTGGCGGAAACATCCAGTGATCCACACGATGAAACTGGGGATTCTGCTTTCGCATTCGAATCGACAGCTCCCAACCGGCGTCATCGATGAGGACCTCCGAAAATGCGGGGGCAGACGCAGCCAATAAAATAAGAGAAGAAAGAAGAGCCTTCATTAACGGCATTCTACAAATTACCGCTGGACGCGGCGCATCCTCGACGAGACAAGCCTCGACAGCCAGCGCCGATCCTCTCGGCCCAGGAAACACCAAACGGCATCATCGCCAATATCCCGTTTTCCACCCGCTTCCTCATCATAGCGGACAAGATTAGGGTTTCGCCGCTTCAGAAAACGGGCAGAAACCGGCTTACCATGCACATTCCAAAATAAGGGAGTCCGCTCAAGCAGCGCGCGAAGGACTTTCGGGCCTTTTGCCGTTCGAATCATAGCATCCCGAAGCCACAGCGTTCTGCGAAGATCAACGACAAGCGTCCCGTAGGTTTTTGAAATTCCGTAAGCCTCCTCCGGTGTAATGAGGTGACCATTCCTAAATATATACTCCGTAACAGACTCCGCGCTTATCAGGAGGCTTCCCATTCGCAAAGCCCTGTGAGCCTGAACCTTTATCTCGGATCGAATTAAGTCCCTCGCGCCAAGATCGACGACTTCTATCCCCCGCTGATAATTTTCCTCCGCAACAACCTGATTAAAGGACGCGCTTGCCTTCCAATGGCCGGAATCAACCCATGCTTCGACCGCCGCAGAATCCAGTTTAACCTTGCGCGTCCCCAGCGATACGCCGTCTAAGGACGCATGCATTACGCTGCGCGTACGGGAAGAGGCCCGCACGGCACCCTCTAAGGCCCACAGGGTTCCGCAATATCCGTCTTTGCGAAAGCGGCGAATCCGCGCGGAGGGAGCCTCCTCCATTCTGGGAATCGGTTCGTCATCGATAAAAATCTGCGCCCTGCTTTGCCTCGTTAACGGGTTTAAATCCTCCGATCCGATCCTACTCATTCGCATCGACCGCCATAGCGACCACCGGATGCGAATAACGACCTCGTCAGTCACCTCCGGGATTTTTGAAATCCTGCGCTGTCCGGATAAAACTCCCTTCAAGCTCAGCCGCCTCCCATCGGAGCGGACGGTAATAAATTCCGGCTTGTCGCGAAGTTCCCGCAAAAGCGCGCGCGCGATATGAACTTCATGCCTCCCGCCGGCGATCCGTTCATCAATAAGGCAAATAAACGGATCTTGAAAAAACTTCCGGGTTAGTTTTGCTCCATCAAAACGTATCGTAAACTCTCTGAAGGAGCGATGGAGTCTGATCGCGTTCGCCCCGGCCGCGTTCGCGGCACGAATCCACAACAGTTCCGGAGCAAGCGAGGTCCCAATTTGGAAATCCCGGATTTTTTTAATCGCCCGGCTCGAATCAACCCGAAACGATCCGGTCCCGACCAAAAACCCGTCAGGGTTTTTCATACGTGATCCGGTAAACGACGTCGGCTTTATCATCGGAAACAAGCAGGGATCCATCGGGCAAAACCAATACATCGACAGGCCTTCCCCACGCCCGCCGACCCTTCAACCACCCGGCGGCAAACACTTCATGGTTGACGGCCTTTCCTCCCTGCATCATCACGCGCACAATCCGGTATCCGGTTTTTACAGTCCTATTCCAAGAACCGTGCTGGGCGACAAAGATATCCCCGGAATACCCGCTGGGAAACAGCGACCCTGTATAAAACCGCATCCCAAGCGCCGCCGTGTGGGCGCCGAAATTTAGTGCTGGTTTTTCAAACTCCGCACAAGACCGTCGATCGCCGAACTCGGGATCGGGAATAGTGCCGCCGTGGCAAAAGGGATAGCCGAAATGAAGACCCGCGCGGTGCGCCCGATTCAACTCGTCGGGCGGTGAGTCATCTCCAAGCCAATCGCGTCCGTTGTCGGTAAACCACAACTCCTTGTTTCCGGGATGCCAATCAAATCCAACGGTATTGCGAACTCCTGAGGCAAAGACCGTTGTTTTTCCCGTTTCCGGATCCATCCGCAAAATTGAAGCGAAGCGCGCATCATCGTCCCGCAGACAAATATTACAGGGGGCCCCGACCGGAACATAGAGCATGCCGTCAGGTCCAAAACGGATGAACTTCCATCCGTGATGGCTTTCATCGGGCAAACGATCTGTGATGACATCATAATCAGAGAGGTCTTCCTTAAAACGAATAACACGACTGATCTCTGCGACATAGAGGCGGCCGTTTTTAACAGCGACCCCATTGGGGCTATTTAACCCCCTGGCGATCACTTCAACCTTTTCCGCGACCCCGTCGCCATCTTCATCGGTAAGGCCATAGACCTTTCCTGCTCTTCGAGATCCGACGAAAATAGTCCCGTCGTCTCCCCGGGCAAGCGAGCGGGCTCCGTTAACCCCTTCTGCAAATATAGAAATGGAAAATCCGTCTGGAAGGCGGATTTGATCTAAATGAACCCCCGCCGAAACAGAAGTCCCGAATAGAAACAGAAGCGATAGACTATTCATCCATTAATTATAGAGGACTTGACGATAGGCGGCGAGACACGCACCTTATACTTATGGGAAAGCGCGCGCGCATAACCATTGGAATATTCGGGATTTTGGCCGTTATTCTCCTTGCCGCAATCGGTATTCGGGGGGTAATAAGCGAACTTCTTTTGCCTCCGCTTTATGCCTGGGAATA
>JBFIEP010000475.1:0-2914 GCA_041603335.1 Elusimicrobiota bacterium
CGCCGACCTTCTGTATTCCCTAGGATCAATCCGGTCATCGGGAAAATCATCGGAATACGCTGCGTCATTGTCACCTTCAAATCGTAATGCTGACACCCTTCCTGCGGATCGGAAAGTGTCGGAATCTGGGCAGCCCCGACCGTCGCGCCCCTTAAGATGGCTTGTCCAATCGTTCTCATTTTCCCGCCCCGGATAACCGGCGGGGGACATCCCGGCGCGGCAACGGCCACGGCCGTCAACGACCCGATTCGCGCTACCTCGTAGGCCGCGTGCTGCAGCAAAATGGTTCGAAACGCGAGATGCCCGATTTCCATCACTGTAAACACAAGCAGAAGGAAAATCGGCAGCATAAGCAGCACCTCGATCAGAACCTGCCCCCGATCGGATGTTCGCTTCGCCGTTTTTTTCCATCTCTTTATCATGTTTCATATTTCTCCCCCGTGTCCCCGCCCAGAACTCCTGGGCGGGGATTCGGAGAGCGACCTTATCCGGAACCGACGGTTTGCGCCGCTCCCGAGATCATTCCCATGATCTGGTTAAAAATACCGCTGATCTGCGGCTTAAACATCTTACCGATGACCAGAACGACACCGACGATAACAGCCAACATCATCAGGTATTCGACCGTGTTTTGACCACGCTTATCGCGGGCCAATTCCCTAATGATCTCGGCCTCTTCGCGTAGCTTTGCAGCAATGTTAAACATGTACTACCTCCTCAGAATGATAATTTGCACCGGCACCTAGTACTAGTAATACGCGGTCAAAATCGCCGTTCCGGCCTTCTGGAAATACGTCCTCATTGAGCTTTGCAGGACCTTGTAGAGACCCGTAAACAGAGCCAAAAGCATCAAGGTCATTAGTAGATACTCGATGAGTACCTGACCGCGAGCTCTCCTGGACCTGCTTTGAAGGTTTGGATTCGTTGATTTTGACAAGAACTTCATCATTTTTTTCCCTACATTCTTGAGTGTAACAGGAGACCCTAGGAGCGTCAAGGACGCCCATGTTTCGTACATAAATCTTTATTTTTCCTTTACTTTCCATAATTAGAACTTCATTTTAAGCGACAGCATGTCCGCTGTTCCAAGGGAACCCAATGAAATCAAGGCATAATCGAAAGCGATCCCATATCCAAAGGCCTGAGCCGTAAATAATCCCACACCAAAAGACAGTTTCGGAGACCCTACAAGGGGGTAAAATCCACTCCGATCGTTCTGCAGGACGCGGCCCAGGTCATCGGTACTGTGATACCCGACACGCAGATATACCTGACCGACCTGGAGCAAATCCTCGGGAAGCATGAATTCGGCGCCGAGTCCGAGCCGCGCCGAGGAATCCGATGCATCCGCGAGTTCGATCGACAGGGTCAATAATTCGATCAGACGCACACTGGCTCCGCCGCGGGTAATCGACGCAACGCGCTCGTTGCCCGCACCGATATTCTGAGTCGCAAAGCCGAATGTCACATAGGAATTGGGCTTCATCAGCGTGCCAAAATCCCCGACGATCGTATCATGAATCGTCCCATCGTTATCTTCATGAATCGCTTTTAAACTCGCGCCAAAGAAAAGTTTTTCGTACCAGAACGAGCGTGCCGCACTTATCCCAAAAAACCCGTCCTGCACCCGGGCCTCGTCCCCATTAAGCGGGACTCCGTTCGCGTCACGCACCTCAAACCCATCGATGGAGATATAGCCCATATTGGCCCCGAACACCGTGCGGCCAAGAGGATGGGCATACGCCATATACGCCGGCGAATCAATCTCCTGAATGTAGCGTAAGTAGGAATAAGAAAATTCTCTCTGCTGGGTCAACGCAAGCCCCGCAGGATTCCAATTCATCGCTTCCGAACCCTCCGCAATCGCAACGTAAGCACGGCCCATGGCAAGGGCACGCGGACTACCGATACCAATTTTCATGAATGAAGCGCCGCCGGTTCCGGCGGCGGAATCCTGAGCATAGGCCGGCATCGCCGCAGTCGCGGCAAGGCACGTGATCAGGAGAATGGCGCGCTTCATCATTATCATGGAATTAACAGCTTTTTAACGATTTGAAATAGTTCCTGCTCCCCGCGATTCAGTTGCTGCCTCACGACGTAAAAATAGACTCCTGGAGCCACCGGCCGACCGTTTTGATTGGTTTTGTCCCACACAAAATTAACGAAACTGTCCTGAGCCTGAGTCCCGAATTCTTTACTCAACACCAAATCACCGGCAAGATTAAAAATCTTCATCGACACCGCCGACTGCAGCGGTGTATAAATCCGGAATGTCGCGTTCCCTGCACGAACAGGATTCGGATATACAAACGTGTTGTTTACAAAATCCGATTTAGGGTCGGCAGACCCGCCGCGCACGACCGGAATTTCCGCGATAATTAGATCTTCAGCAAGAGCGGCCCCTGGAGCCACGTCTCCTGTAATGGCATTAATGGCGGTAATATCGGTAGACCCGACAATCTTGAAGATATAGTTTCCATCGGGAACAATCGCAAGCTGCTGGTCCGTCCCGTCCCACACTTCCGTTGTCTCTGTTCGCGCGGGTCTAACACCTACAATGGTCTTAACAAGCGATTGGCTCTCTTGCGGGGATGGATTCCCATTCCCATCGAATGTCGTTCCGGGTCGATATATTTTCAAGGCGACCCGCATCGTTTCAGAGACCTGATAGGCAATGAGAGCTGTCCCAAAGTCGGCACGAAGCGGACTGACCGCGACATCGTAAATACGCAGGGGGTCCACGGAAATCGTCTGCTGCGCCGTCGACCCGGAAGCCAGTACCGATGCCAAATCTTCAGCCACCGCCCGAACCGTATAAAATCCCGGTTCCACAAAATTTCCGCCTTCATCACGCGCATCCCAGAATTCCCTGTTCAGAATACCGGCGTCACG
The DNA here is from genome assembly GCA_041603335.1 of Elusimicrobiota bacterium. Lineage (GTDB taxonomy): Bacteria > Elusimicrobiota > Elusimicrobia > UBA1565 > UBA1565 > UBA1565. The sequence goes on from JBFIEP010000475.1 coordinate 2,893, forward strand.
CACCTGCCCGGTTATCAGGGTC
>JBFIEP010000476.1:0-2910 GCA_041603335.1 Elusimicrobiota bacterium
AGGACCAGATCGACGCCGCTGATCCCAATGCCTCCGGCGATTCGTATGCGACGCTTTTTAAAGAGCAGAAGAATCTCTACGAGCGGGTGCATGAATCCTATTTTGAAACCATGCCGTGGAGTCTTGCGTCCTTGGGAGCTCCCGAGGGCGACTCGGGTGCGGCCCGCGCCAACATCGAGAAGCAGCGCGCCGATTTCCAAGAGTACCGGGATCTCGTTGATGAGTTTCTGGATGGAATCCGTCGACGCAAGGATCCTTCTAATTCCGAGACCGAAGAGGTCTTCGGTGAGGTTATGGCCTATTCTCTTGTTAAGCGCATAAAAGACTTGTCCCAAGAGCGCGCACGCCGTGCCGGTGAAATCAACACCCTCTCCAAAGAAATCAACCGTATTCTCGCCGACATCGACAAACGGACCGAGGGCCGTCATTCCCTCGTTTCGCGGTATTCCATGCCGGTGGGTGTTTCCGGGGATGGTGCCGATGGGGGCCGTCTACGGGCATTCATTGATGAACGAAAGATTCAGGCCCTTGGAGATATCCTGCGCGATATCGCCGATGAAGGTCTTGAGGCCGGGTCGGATGGCGGTCTTGATGTCGGCGGCGGGAGCGGGGCCGAAATCCCAAGCGGCGAACAGCCTCCCGTCACCCTGCCCGATGGCCAGCATACCGCCATGCTCGCTCTTGACGCGGTAAAACGGCTTGTTCCCAGCTCCAATCGCCCCGATGGTGATTCCCTGACGGAATTAATCGCGCGTTATCTCTTTACCAATGGCGTGGCCAATGCCTCACGCGAATCGTTGGAAGATCAAATCCCGATATTTGAAGCCTTCCTCTTGCGGGCCGAGACGGTTTTGGACCGGGTATTCGAAGATCTTGATGCGGATACCGCATACGTTGGGAACCGTTCGGAAAGTGCGGAGGCGCTGTTTGCACGTAAGATTGCGGTATTCGGTGCGGTCGCACGTATTGCCGCCGATGGGGATGGGCTGTTTAGAACAAAACGGGGTTGGGATGAAGGCGGATTTGAAACCGTGGAAGATGTTGTGTCGTATTATGAATCCGTCGAGGAAATTCACGATTCTTCGGGTGATGCGCTGGATGCCGAACAACGCGCCCTTGATGAATTCCGCAAAAAGCTGCGCAGCAGCGCGGATGAATTTGCAGAGCAGCGCAAGACCGTTGAGGAATGGCTGCGTCAGCTGAATGACCCGCACGAAAGTGCGATGCGGCGCATTGCCGACAGTTTGTCGAAGATTCAAGACCGGACACGTTCGGTTCTTGAATCGAACATCGAACACCATAAATCGCGTCGGCGGTTTGAAAACGCGGCGGGTGTCCTACAGAAAACTTTGAAATCCCTGGATGGAGAGCGCGGCTCTCTGGAACAGCTTCTAGAAGGTGTTGATCTTGGAGATCTCCCCCCCGATCTTGCCGATAAAATCGAAGGGCTGGGGTTCGGTGCTCCGGCGTGGCTCGCTTCATCCCCGAATTCCGGGCAGTCGCTTATTATTAAAAAATCGAATTTTCATTCGTTCCTGAGCCAGCTTTTCGGCGGGTTTACCCCGGAATCTTCGGCTCGCGATATCGTTCGTCTGCGCGAAGCCCTGCTCAAAGATCCGACGGCCCTCACGCAGCTGCTTCCAAATACAGGGATGCTCGAAATCGGGGATGATCCCGACGGTTTTTATCTGGTTTATAACACCGCCTTTTCGACCCCCCACGGACTTGAAACAGAATCCCAGGTGACCTTGGGCAATGTTCTTAGGTTATGGGACAACAACGTCAGCGTCATTGGGCACCGTTTCTTGAGTCCCCCTGATGAGACGAATGCTCCTTATGGGGACCAGGGTGTGACGATCCGGGTAGAATCGCTTCAAGGTGAAAACTGGGTCAATTATCTCGATGTGACCTTCCATCGTCTTGCGCAGGATATTCCCAACGATCTGAGTCCCACCACGCAGATGAAGGAATCCCGCATGATGGTCTTCGAGGATTTTGCGCTGATGCTTAACGATGGGAAGCTGTATTTTGGAGCGGCGGGTTTTGCCGATTTCTCGGTCTCCGATCCCAAAGGCCAGCCGTTCTTCGCGGGCGGAAACCTCAAGTCTTCGATCAAATTCAACAGGATCATGAGTCTGAACGCGGAACATGCCCAACTCTTTGCCAAGGATCCCCGGGAATTCCTCCAGAAAGTTAATCTCGATTTCACCGGCTATGATCCGGGACTCGATACCGAATTTGTCATTGACGCCGAAGGTGAAACGAAACGCTTCCGGCGCGACAAGGTGGGCGTAGGAATCGATCTTCAGCAGGCTCTCGATACCGCGGATTCCTTTAACCTCGATGTTTTCCTCTCACGCGTGTCCGGTACCGACGACATCGATCAAGACTCTATTGGGGCTACGATCGTAAAAGGATTTGCCTTTGAGGTGAACGGCGTCCCGGTTCGAACCGAGGTCTCGGGAACCGGCGAAATCGGGACGGAGTACAACACAGGAACGGTTCGTGCGAGCTTCGAGCTTCCCGAGCAGGGAATCGTGCTTTCTGCCGAAGGGAAATTCCTCGGCGACACGAACACCTATCTCGTCGATCTGCGGAAAAAAATGGGGTCGAATACTTCCGTCGGTGTCAGCTATGGAAGCCGGCATGTGGGGCTTAATAAACGCTTGACCATCGGTCTCAATACGACGTTTACGCTTGGGGAATTGTGGCGAAGCGTTGCGGGGCGGACGGCAGAGGATTTGCTCGGCGGACGGACGTTGGCCCAGTTCAACAAGGACCTTGTGGACTTCTTTGAGAGGGATGGCGTTAAGAATTCTCTCGTCGCGGAGTTGCGCCGTGTGTTCGAGTCGGACGTCGCACGGAAAATGCTCTCGCTCGAAGTGGGACGGCTGACGCGCGAGATCGAGG
>JBFIEP010000477.1:0-2904 GCA_041603335.1 Elusimicrobiota bacterium
CTCGATCTCATGATGCCGGTGATGGACGGGTTCGAGGTCGCCTCACAATTGACGGCAAAACTCGGTTCCCAGGCCCCGAAGATTCTTATTATCACGGGGCGAAGCCTGGTGGAAGAAGACGTCGCGATTCTTCTCAGCGGGGCGACCGGCATTATGCGTAAGCCTGTTAAAACGGATTACCTCCTGAAAAATGTAGACGCGGCGCTGAGCGGTAAAACACTCGACGCCGACTGGTCTTCGATCCAGTAGTTTCGACCTTCAAGCTCCGGGCGCTATCCAACTGCCCGAAAAAACCGGGAATAAATTTAAGCGGCGTCAGTCGCCGGATAGACCTCAACCAGTTTCTTGGACGCCAGATCCATATCCGCCGCTCCGCCTTTTTGGACGGCGGCGATTGCGTCAAAGCCCAGTCGTTTAACAAGTGCGGCTCCGTCGCAATTTTCCGCGCTTCGCATGACTAAACGCATGCCTTCACTCGCGATATAGGATGCCGCGTGCCTTGCATGAATGCGGCTTAACGCATGCCGGCCTTCGTGATCCATAAACACCCCGTCGGAATATTCTTCCTTAGCGGCTTCCCGGCAGAACGCCAGCATCGTTTCGGCGAAGGCGATGATCTCTCCGAGCTTAAAAATAACCGCCTGGTTCTGGGTGAGCTTTTCTTCATGGCAGAGGGCAAGAACCGCGGAAAGCGCGCGCAGGCCTGCCGCCGCCGCGTCGGCACCCACCGTCGGTGTCTTCCCGGCTAACGCGTCCATTTCCTCGGCATATTTATCGTAGACCTTTAGGTCCCCGTTAATATTTTCGAGCCAACGCTTGGCGTAGATGGTCATTTGAAGGACTTCACTCGTTCCTTCATAGATGGTCGTGATTTTAACGTCGCGCTTTATTTTCTCGACCGGGAATTCCTTGCTGTAGCCATTTCCGCCGAGGGCTTGGATCGCCGCGTCGGCCGCGAGGTTTGCGGTTTCACTGGCGATATATTTGGCGATCGCGCCTTCGGTCTGCATCCCTACCGATCCGTTGTCGAGGAGATGCGCCGTCTGCTCGATGAAAGCACGGGCGGCTTCAAGGCGCGCGGCATAAGGAACAATCAACTGGTGCATGAATCCCTGCTTTTCACACAGCAGACCGCCGTGAACCTTTCGGATTTGGCTGTAGCGAATCGAATTGCGAAGCGCTTCCCAACCGCAGCCGAGAGCCATCGACGCAACCATCAGGCGGGTGTATCCGAATACCGCCTGGGCCTGCCGGAGTCCCTTTCCTTCCACCCCGCCGATCAGGTTCTCCACCGGAACATAGACTTCGTTGAGGGACAGTGCCGTGGTATTGCTCAAGCGGATGCCATGTTTGTCTTCATGCTTGTCCGCCACGAGTCCCTCGGTTCCGCCTTCAACCAGGAACCAGGAGACGCCGCGTTTTGTGCGGGCTAGAATCGTGTAAACCTGGGCAACGCCGCCATTGGTGATCCACTGCTTATTTCCCGAAATTTTGTATCCGACGATCTTATCGCCTTCCATGACCCGTTCCGCCTTGGTTTGGAGATGGAGCAGATCGCTGCCCGCGGCGGCCTCTGTCGCGCCGTAGGCCACGAGGGTTCCTTCTTTAACGAAGCGGGTGACCCATTTTTCCTTCTGTTCGGGTGTCCCGCCGACCAAAATGGGGTCCATGCCGAGGAAGGTCACAAACACGGATGTGGCCAATCCTAAATCAACCGCCGACAGCACTTCACTGCCGCGGTAAATATCATAGGTATTGCCGCCCAAGCCGCCGTATTGCTCGGGTACCATGATGAGGTTAATGCCGACCTTCTCCTCATCATAGAGGTCATCCATGATCTGTTTTGGAAATTCGTTTTCTTTATCGAGTTCGCCGAGAATCTGCGGGGTGAGATGGCGCGCCGCGTATTCTAGAAAAGTGTCGAAAACCATTTTACGGGTTTCCGCGTCGAGTCCGCTGCTGACGACAGGTTGATCGATGACGGCCATTGTCTTACCTCTCCTTTAAGGTGTACGGCTTTAGAGAATGTACAAATGATAGGCCTATTGGGTCTACTTGAATCCGTATGTAGCAACAATTTTGCGAATGTCAAAATGGGCCCCGGAAAGGTCCAATTCCTTATCGCTTGCGAGATTAAAAGTAAATTTTTGCTCTCCGTCGTAAACGTTTAGAAAATGCTCAGCTCTAATCTTAGAGGCACGGGTCAGGGTGGTGGTGAATTTAGTCTTCGCCGGTGCGAGAAGATTGTAGGCCTCCGGGGAAAGTTTTTCATCAATGGAGAAATTGGAGAGGATTGTTTGGGATATATCGATCGTTTCACTTAAACGCGTATCGGTTCCTTGAAGATTATCTCCAAGAACCAAAAAGGGAACCCGTGCCACTTCTTCATCGGGATGAAAGCCGTACCATGCTTTCCCGTTTGAAAACATTTTACCGTGATCGGCTGTAATGAAGAGGAGGGTATCCTTATCCCATTGACGCTCTTGGAAGGCGGCATAAAGGGCTTCCAGACGTTTGTTGCGCTTCTTGATGGATTCACGATACTCCGTTTTCCATTGTTCGATAAATTGGGAATGCTTGGACGTGTAAACGTAGTCTGCATCCCAAATTTCCTTCCAGGCCCTGGTTTCAGCGTCATTTTCCGCCCGCCTCTCCCAGAGTCCGGGGTCCGGGGATTCCAGGGGAGTGACATTCACGTGCACCAACAGAAAGAAGGGGCGTTTCCCTTTTCGAAGATATTGGATTTCGTCCACGACAAAATCATCCAAGAGTGGTTTGGATTTAAAACCTCGGTTGAGTTGGTGCTTCAGCCATTTTTGACGGGACCCCATGGATTTGCCGCTGTAGCCCGGACGGCGGTAGAAAAAAACGTTGTAGTCGCTTCCCAACCGCTTCGGCAGCCAG
>JBFIEP010000478.1:0-2899 GCA_041603335.1 Elusimicrobiota bacterium
ACGTCCATCACCCGCCGGATCTCCGCCATGCCTTGGGAACTCCAATCGGCGATATCGCCGAGCACTCCAGCGTTGAGCACAACGAGATCGAGATCACCCAGCGTGGAAACAAACGGAGCGATGGCGTCAAAATCCGAAAGATCCAACGTTGAAAAGTGAAAGCCGTCGCGCCCCGCCAAGGAAGCGGGTTCGCGACGGCTTACTCCATGCACCTGCCAATCCAAATCGAGAAGCGCCTGGGCAAGCGCGAGGCCAATCCCCTGATGAACGCCGGTAATAAACGCGACGCTCATTGGGGGAGTTATCCTTCGATGCAGACTTTGCGGGGGGCTGAGCGTTTCGAGACGCGGTTTCCGTTCTTAATACGCGCCGTCAATGTAACACCCGAGACCTTTGTCGGGTACCAGTCGAACCAATAGTAACCGGCGGCCTCTCGGCATTGGAACCAATTCTTATTGTCAAAGGACAATTCGACAGCGGTGTCCGGCTTCGCTCCAATGCGGACGGCATAGTGCCCGCTATTCGGGAGAACGTCCCCTTCCCTAGGAAAGTCAATATGAACATCGGCGGCCTTCGCGACGGTCTTTTTTGCCCGTCCCGCAGTTTTGCGTGTCGTCGTTTTTTTTACTGTTTTCTTTACTGCCTTCTTTTTTGCGGCCATCAATTCCTCCATCTCTACACCGAATCAAGCGAAAAGAGTAGCATAGATTTACAATATTGTAATCTAGCAACGTTGTATCCAATGAAACAAAGAATAAGCCTTTCAGGCCTCATAGCGGCCTTCTGCATTATTTGCGCGTCAGGTGCATTCCTGGGAACGCTTCCCGGCCTCCCCTTCCCTTTCACACTTTTCTCGCATTTCAAACATTTTTACGGTCCCTTCCTCCTACTTTTCGGACTCGTCCTTTACGCACTCAAAAAGCCTAAGCACGCCGCATTCTGCGCAGTCCTTGGAATATGGAATCTCGGAATTATTGGTCTTGATATTATGGGGTCAAAGCCCAAGGCCGCGGAAGGTCCCCGCCTGAAATTGGTCCTCGCGAACGTCTTCACCGGAAGCCGGCAGCATGAATCCCTTGAGGACTGGCTGCTCACTCAAAACGCAGATATCATCCTGCTGCTTGAAGTTAATGAAGAGTGGTGGGAAAGCCTGGAGCGGATCAGACCGCGATACCCCTACGGCCGCCGGGCCCTCCGCTCGGACAATTTCGGAATAGCGCTCTTAAGCAGGCTGCCCCTAAAAGAAGCAAGTCTTATCAGCCTGGGACAGGAGAGCATTCCTTCTATATCGGCGGAACTGCAATTTAATAGCAAGCCGCTGTCGATTATTGCGATCCACCCGCCGCCGCCGGTGACGCGAAGATACGTGAACAGCCGGGATATTCAGTTCAAACAAACCGCCCATCTGGCACAAAACAAAATGGAGAATGGGGAGGTTATTCTCATCGGAGATTTGAATGTAACGCCCTGGAGCACTCCCTTTAAACGCCTTCTTAGAAACTCGGGATTGATCGACAGCAGGAAGGGCTTTGGTTTACAAGCAACTTGGCCGCAGGTGCTGCCCTTGTTTCTTCCGCTCGATCATGTTTTTCTTTCGCCCGGCCTTGCGACCATTGAAAGAATCCTTAGCGACTCCCACGACTCCGATCATCGCCCCATTACGATAACTATCGGACCGGCGATTCGGGAACCTTCTTAAACTCGTAGTCCCAATTCTCGTTCACCTTTCTCAAAGATTCGTACACCGCCTCTTTCTGGGAGAAGGTCGCGCCCTGACCCGCCGGTACAACAAGATTAAATCCCTCCGATAAAAGACCGCGGCGGATCTCATTCTGAAGACTCTTCTCGATATCATCCAAAACAGGGGTTAACTTTAGACGCTCACGACGGCTCGTTGTGCGTTCCGGGGGAGGCGGGACTACTGCTTCTCCGCTGACAGTCGAATAACCGATATCGATTGCATCCGAGGCGATTGAAAGGGGCCGCAGCAAGGAGTCCAACGGGAGGTACCGTCCCAACCGAAAGCGCAGCGTGTACAATCCGACATCGGCTCCGGAAATCAATTCCCGGGTGGCCCGTTCCACCGTTGAAAATGGATTCCTCAAGAGACGTGTCGTTTCTCCCGGAAGGCGTTTGAAGTCCTTTTTGTCGAAACGGAGCCGGTAGCCGACCTCAGCAACAGGCCCCGATCTATGGTCGAAACGGAATTGGAACTGCAGAGGCCCCCCAAGGACATGCGTCGACACCGTCGGCGTCATCGTCGAACGCTCGACCGCCCCGACACCTGCGGCAAAAAGGGCGAACACGATCATAGGTCCCATACTAAGGATTTAATTAATTCTCCCGTTCGTTTCAAGAGCCCTGTTTAGGACCTTAGGCGGATAGAGGTGCCGCACCCCCTCTGGTTTAATGGTGTCTATGATTAGACACATACTCGCCGTCCTTCTTATCGGTCTGCCCGCCCTCACAATGGCGGAGGATCGCCCTTACATCGATGAATCCCATCCTGACTACTATGCGCGACGCTATTGGCGCAACTACCGAACCTACTGGGGATTCAAATACCAGCACAGCTGGAAAGACCCTGAACTTAGAAATAAAAAATATTCGGACCAGATCGACGAAGCCGCGATCACCGAACGCCTCCTGCGGGGTGAAGACGCACAATCGGTCTTCAAAGACGTTCCCGGGACCCGCTCGCTCGGAGGGATCCGGAGCGGACGCGGCAGCATTTGGAAACAAATTGACGGACAGGCCGCCCCTGAGATTCCAAAAGCCGGAGAATCGAAACGCGGTACGATCAAGGTTAAAAACGAAACCGGGTCGGAAATCAGGTTCAAGCTGAATAACGTCGAACGCACCCTGGCCTCTGGGGAAGAGGGGATCCTCGCATCGGGAC
>JBFIEP010000479.1:0-2898 GCA_041603335.1 Elusimicrobiota bacterium
ATTTACTTCCTTGGCGAGTTCCAATCCTTTCGGGCCGTTTTCAGCGCCTACGGCTTCGTAGCCTTGGCCCATGAGGACATCCATGATCAATTCTCGGATCTGTTCGGTGTCATCGATCACGAGGATCGGGCGGGGCGCATTGGGATCGCGCTTTTTCTTAAAGAAATCGAACATCTGTCGTTAGTGTAAGGGTTTGGCGGTTTTCGGCAAGGGGCTAGGTAGTGCTAAACTTCAACCAGAGGTTATTTCATGAAACGGATCCTTTCTTTTATATTCCTTTTTACGGTTGCAACGGCCCCGGCCCTACACGCCAAACCTTCGCTTTCGGAACTCGCCAAAAAAGCGGAAACGATTTACCTCCTCCCTCTAAGCCCTGAACCCTTGACGCTTACCTTTGACGCAGGCATTTCGGGAACAATCCGCCCGGTTTCATTTGAAGAAGAGCTTTTGTCAGAGAAGGAGATCGCTTCATTCAACGCCTCTCTTTTAAAGAGCCTTAATGAAATATTTGACGGGAAGGTCGTGCTTGCTCCTAAAAAATTCTTAAAAACAAAGAAACGGTTCGGATCTTCCTGGCAGTACTGGGATTTAAAGGCGATAGACGCCGATCTCTACGTCCACGCACATTTCGAGGACGGTTCGCATAAACGCACTGCCGGATTCAAACTGTCAAAAATAGATACCGAGCAAAAAGCAGCCTATATCCCGATTTCAATCCCTCAAACAAAAATCATTCTCTATCACAAACCAAAGGCCGGAAAAAAAGGAAAGAAACGCGCAGCCGCGTACACCTCTCTACTCGGACGCCACATGGCGGAAATGTCACGGACCCAAAATGCCGCTCAACTCATGCAGCCGCGCGTGGACGCCCTGCTGGCGGGAGAGACAATCAAAGAACGCTTCGATTCTGAATTTTTTCCGTGGATGATGGATCCGTTTGCTCAAGACCCCGCCGAACTTGAAAAATTATTTAGGGCGCATGCCAAGAAGTTAAAGGAACGGGCGGGGAAACGGTTTCCTGAGCTGATCGATTCTTTTATAAAAAACGTCCAGAAGAAACTCAAAAAATAACGTTAATTGGATTTTTTCTTTAAGGAAGGAGAACAAAAAAGTACTGCAGAAACTCACCGAGATCGACGTTTACCAAGGCCACATCCACCGAACGCCCCGCCAACGTCCCATCAAGCCGCCCGCTCATCGGATTATAAGTCAAGGAAACCGCCTTGCCGCCAAGACCACCGACAACCTTGCCCGACTTCTCATCCAACGCCAACCGGAACTGATTCCCGGCATAAGACCCCGCAACCGCCTTCCCGCGGAAATCCACCGTATACCGGATAGGCTTGCCGTCATAAGTGCCCTGCACTATCGAGGAATTAGGCGTCCAATGAAACGCCAATTCCACACGACGGCCGCCGATGTCGCCCAACATGGACTTGCCGTCATGGTCGATTTTAACGCCAATCGCATCCTCGCCGCGATCCCCGGAAAGGACCCACAAACTACGGCTCAAATGCAAAGCAAACGCCAGCCCTTCATAGGTGCCCTTCACTGAGGCGAAACGGGGACGTCCTATATTACGCGTCGCCCGGCCCACCATCGACGGGAGCCCAGCCGCCTGCCGAAGCCCGTAACTAGCAGCAGACGACACGGAGGGGGAGAGTAGCGCGAAAACGAGGAGGAGGGCTGATATTTTCATACCCTCAAGATATCACAACCCCGGCCATTTGCGATTGGGCCGATGGGCCCGAAGACCCCCCATTATTAGCCCTATCGCTCTCTGGGCCCTGATATCCTAAAATGCCCGTATGAGCGAAGAACCCCCCAAAAAATACAAACCTGCCGATGTCGAAACCAAATGGGCCGACCGGTGGAAAAATAACGGTTTATATGACTACGATTCCTCGGCCCCTAGGGAGAATACGTTCGTCGTAGATACGCCGCCGCCGACGGTTTCGGGGTCGCTCCATATGGGGCATGTCTTCAGCTACTCCCAAACGGATATGAATGTCCGCTACCAGCGGATGCTCGGGAAAAACATCTTTTACCCGATGGGTTGGGACGATAACGGCCTGCCCACCGAACGCCGGGTTCAGAACCAATTTGCCGTTCAATGCGAGCCCTCCCTTCCCTACTTAGAAGGCTGGCAGCCGACCCCCGCGAAGAAGAAGACCCGCGACCTCGAAAAGGTCTCGCGCAGGAACTTCCTGGAGGCGTGCTCGATTCAGACCTTGGAAGACGAGAAGAAATACGAAGCCCTTTGGCGCCGATTGGGACTCTCCATTGATTGGAAGGAAAACTATTCCACGGTAGGCGAGCATTGCCGCCGTATTTCCCAGAATTCCTTCCTCGATCTTCATAAGAAGAACCTGGTGTATGCCGTGGAGTCCCCTGTCTTGTGGGATACCACGTATCAGACCGCCATCGCTCAGGCCGAGGTCGAAGACCGGGAAAAGCAGGGCAACTTCCACGACATTCGCTTTCAGGTCGAAGGCGGGGGAGACTTCATTATCTCCACGACGCGTCCGGAACTGCTGGCCGCCTGCATCGCGGTAGTCGCCCATCCCGATGACGCCCGCTACAAGGATTTGTTCGGTAAGAACGCGATAACACCCTTATATGACGCACCGGTTCCGATCATGGCCGCCGATCACGCCGACCCCGAGAAGGGGACCGGAATCATGATGATTTGTACCTTCGGTGATATCGCCGACGTGGATTTCTGGCGCGCTGAAAAAATGCCGATGCGCCAAATTATCGGGATGTCAGGCCGACTCGTGTCCGTCGACTTCGGTGCGGATCCTTATAAGAGCATTTCGGTAGAGAAAGCGAACGCGGCTTACAAAGAGATCGAAGGCCTCTACGCCAAGCAGGCGCGCACGAAGGTAAAAGAGATGC
>JBFIEP010000480.1:0-2890 GCA_041603335.1 Elusimicrobiota bacterium
ATGGTTCGAATGTCTTTTGATTGGAGGAGCTGAAAAAGATTTTTCCCGCCGGGGAGGTCTCTTTTATTTCCCGAATACAGGGTTTTGAAATAACCGGCCGTCCATGCCTTATTCGTTCGCATCCCCGTAAATGAGAGCGAGTTTTTTACGAGATGATCGGAGGCATGCGCGCCCAGACCGTCAACGACGACCATGACGATGTTTTTACCTCGCGAGGCGGGTTCTCCTTGAAAGAGGCTTCGGCCGCCCCAGAACGCCGTGAAGAGAAGCAGACCGGCGCAGGTCAACCGTGAGAGCAATAACATCTTTGAGAGCACGATTTCTTTTTGATCCGATTTAAAGGAGATGATCCCGAGGACAATGACCGCCGTCAGTGCCGTGCCCGCAAAAACGTAGAGCGAGCGGAATAGAAAAATGCGGTCAATCAGAATGAGAACAAAACCGGTCTGGAGAATTGTGAATCCTGCGAGCGCGAGGCCCTGTGCGGTGCGTCTTCGAATCAATAGAAGGGGGATTGCCAAAGGGAGTGCCAGAACCAATGAGGGGAAAAAAAGTACGGCGAGAATATCCGCTAAATTGCTTTTGTAGAAAAGGATGTCCTGAGACAGGCCGAATCCCGTCGCGACCAGTGCGGCGCAATTAAAGTAAAGGAGCGTCGCCTCGTCCCAGGCGGTTATTTTTCGCACAGGAATATTTTTCGCGTCGGCTTATCCGAGGGGAAAGCGGTCACCTTGAAATACTTCCCCAGGGCGGCAAGCACTTCCTCTTCGGTATAGTTGATGTCCCGACCGTGCTGGATTTGATCGCATTTTCCGTCCTTCCGGTCTACGAATTCAAATAGCACCGCGCGGGTCGATACGCTCTCCAGCAGGGACGCAATCCTTTCAAAAGACTGTCTTCCGCTAATGTGGAGATGGTGCATGAGTCCTAGGCATAAAACGAGTTCGGCTTTAACCCGCTCAAGCAGCGGGGGAAATTGCGACGACATGAACCCGAAGGCCGGAGTGGGATTGAGCAAGTCTACCGTCAAGGGGAGGATCGAAGAGCCTCGTTTAAAGAGAGCCTCGATGCACGCCTCATCGGAATCCATCGCCACGACGGACGCCCCGAGCGTCTCCGCCATAAGGGCGAAGTGACCCGTATTGCAGCCGACATCCAAAACGGTTTTAGGTGAAACTTTTCTCAGAAGATCGCCGACGGTTTTCGATTTCGGATCTCCAGGCCCGTCCGCTCCCGAGTCATAATCGATCCATGGGGATCCCCCGGGGAGATCCATCTCAATGCGCTCGATTTTCGACTTCAGATTTTCCAGAAAACGGCGGCGTATTGCGTCGGACGTTTTCGCTGCCGGCATCTCCGCTAATTTCCGGACCCGTTCTTTAACCCAGGGTTTGTTTCCGAGGGTCTCACCGAGAGCTCCCAGAAATCCTTGAGCCCAGTTGAAGGGATGGCGCAATTTGTAAGTCCCCGTCATATTCCGGTAGTAATCCCGTTCGGAAATCCCGTGCAGGTAATCGCGCAGGTACATGCGCGTTTCCTTTCCTTTGCCCATGCGCATCAATTCGAGGGGGTAAAGAAAGAAGTTCAGAAATTGCTGGTAGGCCGGCCACGGGAGGGGGGACTCTGCGGGAACCAGCGAGGTTAAATCCACGAAAACCGGTTTGCTTCCTTTAAAAACAATATTCCACGGGTAGGCGTCCTGGAGGAGACACCCTTCTTCCAAAAGGGCAAGGTTCAACTCCAGTGTTGCCAGAGCCGCCGCCTTTAGCATCGACGGGCACCACTCCACGCAGTAATTGATCGGCGAAATCTCTTCATGGGAGATTACCAGGGAACACTCGACTTCGGGGATGCGAAATGAGGATATCGCGGAAGGAACTAAATGATTGTTCTTGACGAGTTTTTCGATCGTTCCGTTTTCGAATAACTTCCTATAGAACGTTTCTCCGTGGGGACGAATGGCGCGGTAGCGTTTCCCCTCGTATTTGAAAACAAAACCATGGGGATCAACGTAAGAGGAATCGTCAATCCGGATGTCCTTTAAGGTTAGGTCCGTCATTTGCGTTTAAAACGATCTTTGAGGCTTGTGAAGAATGCCTTAAGCCGTTGAAAGGGGTTTACGACGAAGCTAACGACCGCACCCAGAACGAGCACGTAAACGACTTGATAAAGCGAACCGACGATTCCCGGATCCACATACGCGTGCGCGGGACGCACACAGAGGGCGATTATGACGAGTGCCAGAGCGGTCATTGAAGGGATGCTACTAAAGTGGGGCGGTAAACCTAACGGAAATTCCGGATGAAATTTTCCTGGACGGAGGTTTCGATCGCGCGTTGACTGCGTGCCCTCCGGACCTCCCCCATCGCCGCTTCAGCGGACATCCCGGTCGATTTCAAGAGGCAGGCCGCGACGGTCCCCGAGCGCCCAAGACCGCCGACGCAGTGAAGGACCACGCTGCCGCCGTCTCCTAGAATTTCCGTTAGTCTCTTAACCAACGCGGACATTTCTTTCCGGCTGCAAACGCGTTGATCCAATATAGGAAGACTGATCGAGGTCAATCCCGCTTTTTTAAATTGCGTAAGAAGCCCCTCAACCCCATACCGCCCGTATTCGGGGAGACTGATAAGCGAAACGACATGGGTGACCTTATCCTTCTTGAGCGCGGCGATGTCTTCGACGAGGTCACGTCCATCGTCTTTCCTTCCAGGAAGAATCGTGAGGCCCAGCCGCCCGGGGGCGGTCGAGGCGGAATCGATCCAATCGACCCGCAGGGGTTGTGACTGGTCGAGGCGATTGGTCATTTTGAGAGGGATACCCTATAAACACAAAACCCGAAGCTTTCGCTTCGGGTGCGGTCCAGATATTTCTAGTGACTGGTTCGAAAACG
>JBFIEP010000481.1:0-2882 GCA_041603335.1 Elusimicrobiota bacterium
GAAGAAAAATCGGAAGACGCTGGACCAGTATTTAGGGACCCTTCGAAATACCGCTCCCGCAGACGAAAAGAAACTCGCCCGAAACGAACGTCTCGCGTTCTGGATCAATGCCTACAACGCTCTCACCGTAAAAACGATCATCGACCACTACCCCGTTAAAAAGGGATGGGGATTTGCGGCCCTCGCCTATCCCGCTAACAGCATTAAGCAGATCAAAGGCGCTTTCGACGGCATTGATCATTCAATCGCTGGAAGGAAACTGACATTAAACGAACTCGAAGATAATATCCTGCGGGGGGAACTCAATGAACCCCGTATTCACTTTGCGATTGTTTGCGCCTCAATCGGATGCCCGCTGCTGCGCAGTGAAGCCTACCGCGCGGACCGCCTGGATGCCCAACTCAAGGAAAATGCAAATGCGTTTCTCAACTCGGAGCGCGTCCGCATTAACCTCACCACGAAGGAAATATCACTTTCAAAGATCTTTAAATGGTTTGAAAAAGACTTCCGCCGTTTTGATCGCAGCACCTATAAAAATATTCCCGAAGCGGCACGGGGGCCGCTCGAATTCTTTAATGAGGCCCTGGACTCAAAGACGCGCGCGTCGCTTAAAGCGAACACGTTTACTCTTTCGTGGCAGCCCTACGATTGGGGATTAAACGACAAGAAACTCAAGTAAGCTTGTCGTAAATGACGCGCTTCATCGCACGTTCGGCGAGACGGGGAGCCAAAGAGCCGAAGGCGCACGCCAGACGGTTTCCCCATCCCGGAACAACGACGCTCGAACGCGCACGGACTCCCGCCACGATCGCCTCGGCGACATCCTCGGGCGGCATCCGCTTTTGCTCATTCGAATTGTCGGGGCTGTAACGGCGCGCGTGCGGCGTCCGAGTCGGACCGGGATACACGGTTAATACGTTTGCGCGTTCATGAAGCCCCGCGCGGAGACTCCGGGAAAATGAGGCTAACCCATCTTTCGACGCGGCATACACCGCCGCTCCGGGATACCCCACAAAACGGGAAAGCGACGATACAAACACGACCGTTCCTTCACGGAGAATCAGCTCCCTCTCCAACAGGCCCGCCGTTAATTGGAGCGGCGCGCGCAAATTTAAGCGCAAGACCGGTCGGTCCTCATCGATCGAACCCGTAACAAAGGGGCCAACCCAACTGATTCCGGCGCTGTGCACCAGGGTTGAAACAGGACCACGCTCGCCGATTGATTCAAGCACCCGACCGATACCGGCATCGGACGTTAAATCAGCGGTTATGAATTCAAGCTGAAGATCCTCATCCCGGGCTGCCTGAATCGCTGCAGCGATTCCCCGGCCATCGACATCGATCCCGAGAACGTTCGCACCGGCTCGCGCGAAGGACAGTGCTGTCTCCAACCCGATCCCGGATGCCGCACCAGTCACGACGCAGTGCGGAACAGACTTCCGGACTTTAGCGACAGATTCTATGCCGCCGTCTTTACCCCTCGCGACAAACGGGTCCAGGATGGGTCCCGCCAATGTTCCGACGGTTCGCAGTGCGAAATTTCCCAAACCGATAGCACGCTCGGCCCCGCCTCGCTCGATAGATTCAAGCATCGCCAAAGCGACATCATCGACATCTTGAAACTTATCGATCTCCATAGCGCCGTCGGGGATACCCATCTTTTGATGCATGCCGGTATCGGTCGCCCCGGGGAACAACGTCTGCACATCGACAGCCCCTTCCCATTCAACGCGAAGCGCTCGGGCAAACCCACCCAAAGCGGCCTTTGTCGCGGCATAGACGCCATACCGCGGACACGGCAATGCGGCAGCGACCGAACTCACAAAAACGACCCGACCCCGCGCAGCCTTCAGTCGGGGATAAAGCCGGCGCGTCAGTTCAATCGGGGTTTCTAAATTCACCGCCAGGAGGGAGTCAATTGATTCGGGACCCTGCCCGGCGACAGATCCATAAAATCCTACGCCCGCATTATGGATCACACGATCGAGGGATTCAATCCTATGTTCTTTTAAAAAGGCGTCGATTTTATCGACGGCACCGGGAGACGAGAGATCCGCTCGGCAATACAGTCCGGCACCCTCGGCTTTACGCCCCACTCCAATAACTTGATCCCCTCTGGCTTCATAACGGTCCGCAAGCGCCTTTCCGATGCCGCTTGTTGTTCCAGTGATCAAGATGGAACGCTTCACGTTATTACCAACTGGAGGGCTTATAGTCTTTTAGGAATTTCCCGGAGATATGCTTACCGGTGCGCAAGCCCGAGATAAACGGATCGCAAATGCGTGCGGCACCGTCAACGATGTCGAGCGGCGGTTGAAAATCGTGAACAGCCTGTTTTCGGGTTGAATGGTGGATAGGATCCTCATCGGTAACCCATCCGGTATCAAAGGCGTTCATGTGAATTCCTGTTTTAAAATAGTCAGGGGCGGACGTCAGCGTCATCATATTCAACGCGGCTTTCGCCATATTCGTATGGGGGTGCTTATCGGTTTTGGTGCCCCTGGAAAAGATACCTTCCATCGCGGAAACATTGACGATGTGCTTATCACCCGTCTGATCCCGATCCATCAAGGGACGCAGCCGTGCGTTCAAAATAAACGGTGCGAACGCATTGATCAAATGCACCTCGACCATCTCGGCGGTCTCAACATCAGCGAGGCCTAACCGCCAGGTATTGGTTTTGCGTAAATCGACTTGCTGAAGGTCGGCATCCAAGCTCCCTTCGGGGAACACTTCACGGCCCAACTGGGCGTCATCAATAGAAATCGGAATCTGGGAGAGATGTGCCGATGCACGCAAGCCTATCCCCACTTCCCCCTCGTGACCCACGGTTAAAGCTTTTTGGGAACGGAAGTCTTCGGTTGTAGGCAGTTGAGGCACCC
>JBFIEP010000482.1:0-2879 GCA_041603335.1 Elusimicrobiota bacterium
GCGGCGGAGGCGGCGGCGGAATTCTCGTCTACTATTGGATTCTTTTTGTAATGGAGCATCCCTTAGTCGGCATTCCAATGACGATCGGAGGCCTCTACATACTCTCAATCGGCAGCGTTAAAACGCATCAAGGATACGTAGGACAAACAATCCGCCGCGGGGCCGTCGCCCAGGCGAGTCATCTGCATCGCGCCGGGATCGATAAAATCCGCCAACGGGACCCGGCCTTTAATGAAAAGGCATTCCTGCAGCGCGTGAAGGACGGATTTCTAAAAACCCAAACGGCTTGGGCGCGTCAGGACATGAGGCCCGTCTCCGCCTTTCTTTCCGATGGGGTTTTCGAACGCTTCGTCATTTACCTAACGATGCAAAAGGCCCTCGGAATCCGCAACGCGATGGAAAATGTCCACGTGGTATCGACCCGGGTCATCCAAGTGGAATCGGATTCGCACTTTGACACTCTCCACGTTCGGATTGACGCCGGCGCTGTCGACTACGATATAGAACTCAACGGCGGGCGCATCGTCCGCAATCCTCTAAAACGTTCCGAGGCCTTTACCGAAATTTGGTCTTTCCTGCGGCGTCCCGGCGCAAAGACACTGGCCCAACCCGGTCTCATGGAAGGCTCCTGCCCCAATTGCGGAGCTCCCTTAAAAATAACCGATTCGGCAAAATGCGAAAGCTGCGACAGCTGGGTCAATTCCGGCGATTACGATTGGGTACTCTCGGAGATCACGCAATCCTGCGAATGGCGTCCGCTGCGTTCCAACTCCGACATCCCCGGGAAACGGGCGATGGAGGCCATCGACCCGGCCGTCAATGCTCAATTCCTGGAGGACCGTGCCTCGGTCGCATTTTGGCGCTGGCAGCTTGCACACTGGGAAGGAGATGCGAAAAGTTTTTCAAGCATCGCCTCACCCGAAATGCAAAAGGCGATGCTGGCGGAACGCGCGGCCCAATACCTCCTCTATAAAAACGCGGCTGTCGGAGGGGTTGAGACCCTGGCGTTTGAACCCGGGAACCCTCTCGACAAGGCACACGTCATGGTCCGGTGGTCCGGCTCTAAATTTAGGGTCGTTGACGGGCAAGCGGAACCGGAGGGCGAATCGGTCTGCAGCCATGTTTTTATTTTCGGCCGAAAAAAGGGTGTGGCCACCGACCCGCGCGGAGGACTGCACTCGACACGCTGTCCCAACTGCGGCTCCCCCCCTTCCGACCGCGCGGTCGCAGTTTGTGAATACTGCTCTACACCGTTTAATGACGGCAGCCGCATCTGGACCCTGATCGAGATCGTTCCCCGCGGGCTTTGGAAAAGACCCATAGTCGGGACTCCGCAACAAACCCCCACCACGGCTGCCGCCGCTCCCGCAGGTGAGCAGCGGTCATGGGATGGGGAAATGAGTCCGGGAGACGCACTCGCAATCCTCGTTGCGGGCATGGTCATGGATGGCAAAATAGAAAAGAAGGAAATGGAATTTGCCCACAGCTACGCGAATAAGAACGCCATACCCAAAAAACGCATCGACAGCCTTGTCGCCGCCGCGCAATCGGGCCAACTCGAGGTACCCAGTCCCAAAACACCGATTGAAGCCGCTAACTATATGCGGGGCCTCATCGATATGAGCCTTGCCGACGGCGTTGTCACCGGAACAGAACAAAGAACCCTACTGGCTTTCGGAGAACGCATGAAACTATCCAAAGCCCAAGTCGAACTCATGGTGCGCACCGAACGGGGTCGGCTTTTCCGGGAAGCGAAGCAGCATTTGAGAGGCGAAGGGTGAACAACGCCTGCAAATCCTGCGGAGCTCCCGCCTCCGGCGAAAGTCCGTCCTGCGACTTCTGCGGAGCATCCGTCGCCTTTGCTTTAAGCGGTCTCGGCCTGCTTCGCGCCGGAAAGCCCGCTCTCGACAAGATTTTCATGCAGTACAAGAAAAAACTGGAAGAAAATCCCCAGGACGCCGACGCCCACTTCGGAATGGGTGCCTACTACGCAAAACGGGAACTCTACAAAGAGGCAGCGGAGCATCTCCGCAAGGCCGAAAAAATAACCCCGATTTCCGGAGAAATCCAATATCTGATGGCGCTCGTCTATGCCCAATGGCGCGGCTGGACCAGCGCAATGGTCAAGGCTCATGCGGAGCGGGCCAAAAAACTCCAGCCCAAAATGACCGAAGCCGCAAGCCTCCTGCACATTCACAACGGCATCCAGGCTGCTAGAACCGCACGCTCGAAAGCGGATTTGACAAAAGCACTCAATCTTTTCGAAAAGGCCAGACTGATGGGAGTAAAAGATCATCTCAAACACATCTATTTCTTTTCTGCTGAAACTCTCGAAAGAGCCGGGCGTCATGATGATGCAATCGCGATGTACCGCGCCGCGCGGGACTTCGGGATGAAAGACGAGGCGAAGGTTTACGTACGGCTCGCCATGGTTTTAAAGGGCTAGGGGAAATTAAAACTCGCCCTCAAGAACTTAGAGCAAGCCCACAATAAAGAGCCCGACAATACCGCTGTCGGACGCCTTATTTCGTCGATTAAGCTTCAAGCTTCCTGAAGCTTGCCTGAGGGAAGGTGAACACCCCGCTCTCCCTCCTTGACAGCCTCGCCCGGCAGGGCTACAGTAGGGTTCGGACGTCGAATTCCCCTCAGGAGACCCCAACATGGCCATTATCGATGTCGTCAAATTTAAAGGCGGAAAAAACGCTCTAGTCTGGAAGCACCCTGTCGATGATCTTTCCTGGGGAACCCAGGTGATTGTCCACCAAAGCCAGGAAGCGATCTTCTTTAAAGGCGGCCAGGCCCTCGATGTTTTAGGCCCCGGAACGCATACCCTGCGTACCTCCAACCTGCCAATCCTCCGGCGCCTCGTCAGCATCCCC
>JBFIEP010000483.1:0-2859 GCA_041603335.1 Elusimicrobiota bacterium
ACCGGTCGACATGGCTCTCGGCCGCAAAATGGACAACGGCATCCACTCCTTTCATGGCTCGGTCGACGATTTTGGGATCGGCGATATCGCCCTTAATCCATTGATGGCGTCGAGCGCCCGTCATGCCCTTTAAATTTTCCGGATTCCCCGCATAGGTGCGGATGTCGAGATTAACAATCCGGGTTTTATGGCTCTTCGCGAGAGTATGCCGGACGAAGTTCGAACCGATAAATCCTAGACCGCCGGTTACAAGCAGCTTCATTTCTTTTTCTTCTTACTGAAATACGTCTTTTCGAAGTAGTCCCACGTAATACGAAGCCCTTTCTCAAAGGAAACCTTCGGCTTATAACCCAATTTTATTTTAGTCGGACCGATATCGGCCCACGTTTTACGGACATCCCCCTGACGGCGGGGGAAATGTTTACGCTCGAGCTTATGCCCGACGATTTTCTCGATCACGTGCTGGAGATCAAGCATGGAGTGGGATTTACCATTGGCGACGTTAAACGCCTCACCTACGCCCTGGCGGGCTTTAGCCGCCTTCAGATTCGCCTGAACGACGTCGAATACATGGGTAAAGTCACGGGACTGCTTTCCGTCCCAATGCATTTCCAGCGGTCGCCCAAGATAGGCAGCTTCCATAAATCCAGGAATAACCGCCGAGTATTTTGATTCGGGATCCTGCCGCGGGCCGAAGACATTAAAGTACCGCAGCGAGACCGTTTCCAAGCCCATCGCCTTTGAGAACATAATCGCGTAATGCTCGCCGGTGAGCTTTTGTACCGCGTAGGGACTAATCGGCTGAGGCTTGTACTTTATCTTCTGCGGGAATTTTTTCTGATCACCGTAAGCGGAACTCGAAGAAGCGTAGACAAACCGCTTAACCGTTCCGGCATCCCGCGCTGCGATCAACATATTCAGCGTTCCCGTCGCGTTTGCATCATGCGAGGCCGTCGGTCGATCCATCGACTTAGGAACAGACCGAATCGCGGCTTGATGCAAAACATACGACACGCCCTTGACCGCTTTTCGACAATGCGCGGGGTTGCAAATATCCCCTTTCACGACATCGATCTTATTTTTGAAAGGCGCGATGTGCTGCTTCTTGCCGGTACTGAAGTTATCAAGAATGCGGACCTTCTCGCCTTTTTTAACGAGGGCCTCGACGATATTGGAGCCGATAAAACCGGCCCCGCCGGTTACGAGCCAAATGGGTTTTGCCATGGGTGGATTATAACAAATGTCTTAAAAAACGCCGATCACGTGGAGAAACACCGCTGTCACGGCGATGGGACAGACATACTTAACCGTGAAAAACCAGGTCGAAAATAGATGCTCGAGGCCTTTTCCGCTCGAAAACTCTTTTTTCACGATCTCATAGTCCATCCGGTAGCCCACAAAAATCGCGATAAACAGCCCTGCCAACGGCATCATGATATTGGAGACGAGAAAGTCCATGCTGTCAAAGAACGTTTTCCCGAACATCGTGAAACCCGACAAAACGTCTCCGGATAATGCCGATGGGATACCAAACAGGAATATCGCGATGGCGGGCACCAACGTCGCCGACTTACGATCCCACCCGCGGTTATCGATCATGTAGGCGGTCACCGGTTCGAGAAGGGAAATTGCCGATGACAACGCGGCAAACGTCAACAAGATGAAGAACACAACAGACAGACCCATTCCAAACGGCATTTGGGCGAATACAATCGGCATGCTCTTAAAAACGAGGCCGGGGCCCGCCTGAGGGTCCATGCCGAACGAAAAGATAATCGGATACATAATGAGACACGCAAGCAGGGCGACGCCCGTATCGAGGACCGAAATCAACACTGAGGACCGCACGATATCGAAATCATCCTTAAGATAGCTTCCGTAGGTCATCATGGAACCCATTCCCAGCGACAGCGTGAAAAAGGAATGGCCCAGCGCCTCCAACACTCCAGCCGCCGTCAGCTTTGAAAGGTCGGGATAAAACACGAAAGAAACCGCCTTTGAAAACCCCGACATTGTGACTGCCTTAGCCAGAAGGAGAAAAAGCATAAAAAACAGCGCCGGCATCAAAATTCTCGAAGCGCGCTCAATACCGGACTGAACACCGCCCAATACAATCGCCGTTGTCATTCCGATAAAAATGAAATGCCAAAAGAGGTTGACCTTCGTATTTGAGAAAACCGCACCAAAAATGCCGCCAATCGCCTCGGCACCCGAGGCACCCCCAAAACCCGTGAGGGAGAGGTAAACGTAATGCATCGCCCACCCAGCGACAACGCTATAAAAGGAAAGAAGGACGAACGCGGCCGCGACACTAAGGACACCGACCCCCATCCACGCCCTGGAACCTCCGGACAACTTTCCAAAAGCCTTCACGGGAGAACTGTGCGATGAGCGGCCAATCGCGAATTCACACATCATGATCGGAACACCTACGACAAAAATACAAACCAAATATATAAGGACAAATGCCCCTCCGCCGTTTTCTCCGGCGATGTACGGGAATTTCCAAATATTTCCGAGCCCGACAGCGGATCCGGCACAGGCGAGTAGGAATCCGAGGCGGCTGCCCCAATGTCCTCGATCAGAGGTTTGACTCATAGAAAGTCCTCCATGGTGGTGCGCCGCAGTCTACCAAATCCCGCCTTTGGGTGTTATCCTAGATCTTAATGACACCGGCGCAAGGATATAAGATCCTCGACCTCCCAAACGGCGCTTCGCGCTCCCGGGTCAAACAGGCCTATCGGGATCTTGCTCTCGAATGGCATCCCGATCTCTACCCCTACGATGACGCTCTACGCCTTCGCTGCGAAACGAAGATGGCCCAAATAAACGCCGCATACGATCTTCTCCGGCAGCAAG
>JBFIEP010000484.1:0-2855 GCA_041603335.1 Elusimicrobiota bacterium
CCCTTAGCAAAGGGCCGCATAGGCGTATTGGGACGGCCGATGGCGATGGTTGCGAGCAGGAAGTCATCGGACGCCGCGCGGAGAAATTCCGGACTATTGAGAGCCGGGGCATACCCGTCTTTATTGCCGTCTTTCACACCGCGCCCTTCGGTTCCATGGCAGCCCTGACAATTCTTGACAAAGAGATGGGCACCCTCGGCGACCGAGGAAGCGGAACTAACCCAGCGGCGCGGAGGGAGCTTTTCTTGTTTTCCGAATTCCCGGATATAGGCCACCACATTTTCAACTTCTTCACGTTTGAGTTTTACATTCCCGCCGCGGTAAAACGACAGCATCTCGGTCCCGGTACGTCCTAAAATAATCGATCCGGCAATAAAGCCGTCCGAAGCAGCTTTGAGGAACGCGGGATTTCCAAGGGCTGGACCGCTAGCGCCTTCACCGGACATGCCGTGGCAAGCCGCACAGCCCGCCTTTTTCTCGTAAATTTCCTTTCCGGCCGCGATATTCGCCCACTTGTAGTTTCGCTTGGGGAGATCGATTTGCGGTTCCGATCCGATCCGCCGGAGATAGGCGACAAGATTGTTGATATCCGATTTATCAAGATTCGCCTTTCCGGCCTGGTAAAAAGCCGACATATCGGTCCCGTCCTTGCCTTTTGCAATCGTCTCGAATAAGAAGGCATCAGACACCTGACTCTGGAACACTTTATTGGCAAGCTGAGCCCCAAGCTCACCTTTGCCTTCCTCACCGTGGCAGCGTTTACAATGGCGCGTAAACAGCTCCTCTCCCTTATCTGCGTTGCCTTTAATCTTCTTCTTACTCAGCGCTACCGATGGGACGGTTTGCCAGCTTCGGATAAAACCAATCACATCCGCGACATCATTTGACGCAAGGTGACGCCAACCGGGCATCGCCGTGCCCGGACGCCCGAGATAAATCGCGTCGTAAAGGAACTTATCATCCACCATCGATAGGAAGCTTTGACTCTTCAGCCGCGAGCCGATTCCGCCTTCACCCTTCTTGCCATGACACCCGGCACACTTCGAGCGGTATATGCTCTTGCCCATCTTAATCGTCGTGGTGCTGATCAGCGGTTTCACTTGGGCCCAGGTATTCTTCGGCGGCACGAAGGAACGGATATAAGAAATTACATCCCGAACGTCCCCTGAACTGAAATCGTAGGAGGAGGGCATGGCCGTATGCCCGCGGCCGAAGGTGATGGTATCGCGGAGGAACGAATCGGAAACGAGAGCCTGGAAGGTCGGTGAGCGGAGGGTATTTCCAATACCGCCCTGACCTTTAGAGCCATGACAGCCCGCGCAATGCCCCCGGAAAAGGGATTTTCCCCGGCGGACATTCCCGGTCTTAGCCAAAACCGCAGCCCGATCGATTTCCCCGCCGCTCCAAGACCGCACATACAAGACGAGGCTCTTGATCTGCGTCGGGGATAAAATCTTTTGCCACGCCGGCATTTGGGTGCCTTTCTTGCCGTGGCGGATAATATCCCAATAGAATTCATCATCGGCAATCGCCAATACCGCGGGTGAGTTAAGCGTGGGGATTCCGGATTTGGGATGAAGTCCTTTTTCACCGTGACAGGCCGCACAATTATTCCCGAATATTTCTTTTCCGTACTTAACGGAAACCAAATGGCGCCGTCGAGGGTCAACAGGAACCGACCACAGGGGTCCTAACCGGTCTTTCTCCCGTTCCTGTAAATCACGCAGGTAATGCACCAGCCTCCAGCGGTCATCAATCCCGATTTGGGAAGCGTGCGGGGGCATCAAATTCCGCCCGTAGGAAATCGCATGGAACAACTCACCGTCTTTTAGGTCATACGTCCCCTTCCCGGCCACTGAAATCGCAAAGCCGGAAAACGCCTTTGCTGTCTCGCCGTCACCGCGTCCTTTATTGCCATGGCAATGCGCACAGTAGTTTCCAAAGACCGCTTTCCCGCGTGCAAGAGCCATCAAATCCGGACGTATCGGATTCTTACGGTCCTTACGGGTCCGATCCCCTTCAAACACCGCCCCGCGCGCAACGGTGCCTGGCACCGGTGCGCGTTGGGTGCGTCCATCGGCGAAGAGGGAATTTTCGGATTGGGAATCATAGGCCGGACTTTCGACCATTTCGGAAAAGACCCGGATTTGGCGTTTTGAAAAATCGCGCTGGGTTGCGATCAGAACAACAGCGGCCCCGGCGGCTGCGGTAAACAATAGAAACAGGAAGATGCGCCGCCTCAGCATTTGAGAGTGACCTCTTCCACCTTATCGGCGCCATGTTCCTTCAAAAGTCTTGTGGCACTTCCCGTCAAGGCGTGGCTTTCGGGATCGTAGAGTGCCAGCACGAACCGGTCGTTGCTCGCTCCAAAATCCGCACATTGGGGTTCGCGTCCCGGGAATAGCCGGCTCAAGAGCAAAAACGAGGCAACCGAACCCAGACCGGCAAAGAGCACCGTCAATTCAAACGCGACTGGAACCAAGGCGGGGCCGGCCCCGAAGCTTTTCCCTCCGATATTCATCGGCCAATCGATTAAACCGACCCAGGTTTGAAAGAGGATGGCGACCAGGAGCCCGGTCATTCCGAATAAGAAACACAGCCGGGGCAGGACGGAGGTGCGAAGTCCCATCGCGGCGTCCAAACCATGAACGGGATAGGGGGTATAGGCGTCATGGATGCGATGCCCCTGCTCCCGAGCGTCCCGGGTCGCTTTAAGCAGGGCGGCTTCTGTTTCAAAGGCCGCGACCAGGAGTTTCCGTTCGGTCATACGGAAGCCTCCCGGTTTTCCTGGGCGAAGGCATTAACGCCCTTCACTTCACTACAGGCGATCAAGGGCAAAAACCGGCAAAACAGGA
>JBFIEP010000485.1:0-2848 GCA_041603335.1 Elusimicrobiota bacterium
AGCCAGCAGTCCCCGACCGCGCACATCCCCCACTTCGGGGCGTTCAAGAAGTGCCGCGAGTTTCTCATGGAACACCCGTCCCATGGCGGCGCTCCGCTCAACGAGTTTATTCTCCCGCAAGTAGCGCAACGCAGCGATTCCCGCAGCACATCCAATAGCGCTGTGAGAGAAGGTTGCGTTATGCATCAACGCGCCCCCTCCGAGAGCCAGAGGGCGAAGGGCATCTTCATGGGTGACGAGGGCGGAAAGTGCGGCGTAGCCTCCGGTCAGTCCTTTTCCAAACAGCATGATGTCAGGAACGGCCCCGTAGGGCTCCAACGCCGACCAGGTCCCCGTACGGCCGATGCCCGTCAGCACTTCATCCGCAATCCAAAAAATATCGTACTTGTCGCAAAGAGCCCGCACCTTTTTCCAATAACCCGGGCGCGGAACGGAGGCTCCTGTCGAAGAACCGCCCACCGGTTCAGCGATAAAGGCGGCAATCGTCTCGGGACCTTCCCTTAAAATGGTCTCTTCCAATAAGTCTCCCGTCATCGATGGGTGATCCTTATCGAAACGGTAGGGATAAGGCGCCTGGACCGACGGGAAATCGATCAGCCAACCATCGAACATCGTCTTATATTGCGGCCGCGCCGACGCGGATAAAGACAGAATTGTATTGCCGTGATAACTGGGAGAGAGCGACACGATCCGGTTCTTTTTCGGACGCCCGGATTCGGCGAAATGCTGGCGTGCCAGTTTAAACGCCGCTTCGACCACATCGGTCCCGCTGCAAAGGAAAAATGATTTATCGAGAGGCTTAGGACAAATCTTCGTAAGCTCCTCGGCGAGCTCTTCTACGGCGTCATGCGTAAAAGCGGTTCCATTGACATAAGCAAGACGTTTGGCTTGATCGGCAACCGCATCCGCAATTTCATTAACCCCATGCCCAACGTTTGACACGTAGGCTCCGGAACAGCCATCCAGATAACGCTCGCCATCGGAGCCGGTTAACCAAACGCCCTCCCCCCTCACAATGCGCGGATAGGCACGTTTCAACCTCCGGTAGAACACCGGACTCTTTGGATAGATGGTTTCCCAGGAGACGGGCATGCCCGAATTCTAACTCTTTGCCTTACCCCCTGAGTACCCCCTGATTGAGGCAAATCAAGCCTTGGAAATGACCTACACCGTCGACGGTGAGGAAGGCCCTCTTAGGCGCACTTCAGTCCTTCGCGCAGGGCCTGAGCGAATTCCCCCGCAGAGGGATGCCGTTTCTCAGGATCCGGGTCCAGGGAGCGCGCGACCGCCGCTTCCAGTCCCGGCGGGATATCGCTCACCCGACTGGAAAGAGGGATGAAAATACCGTTCTTTTTCTGGAGATGCAGCGCCTCCCCCCCGTGCGCATCGTAAGGCAAAGAACCCGTTATCAGCTCATAAAGGGTGACGCCCAAACCAAAAACATCGCTCTGCCGGCACGTCCGCCCCTCTTCCTGCTCGGGGGCCATATACGCCGGCGTCCCAAAGGCGTCATCGGTTCGCGAAAGCCGCGTCATCGCGTCGGTCGCCATACGCGCAATACCAAAATCCATGACCTTCACACGTCCCGCCCGATCCACCATGAGATTGGCGGGCTTTAAATCGCGATGGATTATTTTCTGGGTATGCGCATAATCAATGGCTTCACCGGCTTGGGCAATCCAGGAGACAGCCTCCTCTCCTCCCACGGCACCGTCGCGGATTTTGTCGCGTAGGGTTCCCCCATCAATAAACTCAAAAACAACTAAAACCTCGTCTGGAGTTTCCCGGATTTCATACACCTCGACGATGCCCGGATGGCGCAATTTCGCGACAAGTTGGGCTTCTTTTAAAAACGCCCGGCGCTCACGGATATCTCCCCGGATTTCATCACGCAGTCTCTTAATCGCGACAGAGCGCTGAAGGGACTCATCGGTGGCTTCAAAAACAATCCCGATTCCCCCGCGACCAAGATCCCGAACATACGTATAAGGCTCAGGGAGGGACCGGGCCTTCCCGGGTACAGCACCAGCAACTTCCTTACGCCGACGTGAAAATCCAAAAAATCCTGCCCAACCACCCAGAACAAGGATAATGAGTCCTATCAGCCACGAGGGCGGGTCGCCAACTGAAAACGACGCAGAATCCGATTCAGAACCCACCACATCCCGGAACAAATCCAGTATGGCCGTCGAATCCGGAAGCGCTTTAGCACGTTCCAAGAGCGGCCTCACGCGCGGATCGATTTCGGCGGCGCGCTCAAGCGAAGCGATAGCATCGGTATGGCGGCCTAATCCCGCTTCCGCGAAGGCCCGCAGCTGCCATCCCATAGAATCCTTCGGCCGACGCCGGACAACCGCCTGCGCGTCGGCGAAGGCACGCTGATAATGGCCTAAATGGGCGTGGGCGAATCCGCGATTTAAAAAGGCGGCGGAATGATCGGGCGCGATCGCCAGGGATTTCTCGGCGGCTTCAAGCGCTTCATCATAGCGCTTGAGCTTGTTAAGCGCTGTCGCCGCGAGATTCAGCGCCCGCGCATTATGGGGATTTTTCTTTGCGGCTTTAAAAGCGAGTTCAACCGCTCGCTCCAGATCTCCGACCTTGATCGCCTCGGCAGCCTTATCGGCCAACTCGCTGGACGCCACCGCCTCCGGCGCAAAAACCTCGACCGCTTTTGCGGGGACGAATGCGCCATCTCCAACAGGCACCCCCTCCACAGCCTTGGTTTCCGAATCTCCGCCAATCATTTCGGATATTTTTTTAGCATTCACGTGTTTGCGCGATAGTCGCAAAATCGTTTGCGCAAGCGGATGACCGGGATCCCGATCCAAGGCAAGACGCGCGCTTTTAG
>JBFIEP010000486.1:0-2848 GCA_041603335.1 Elusimicrobiota bacterium
ACTTTGGAGGGAGCGTTCCAGCAGAGGGGCGACCGAGTCGGTGATGCGCCCATAGTCGGCGCTGAGGGTCTCGACCATCTTGGCGTGCGTCTTTCCAAACCCTGCGGGCACGACTCCGGTCTTGAGTTCATTGAGGCCTTCCCGCTGCCCTTCGTTTTGGAGTCTGGAGGAGGTTTGAACCATGCGGTCTTCAATCGACTTCCATTCCTTGTTGAAGCGTTCCCAGTCTTCATCGGTCCATTTCCGCTGATCGGAGCTTGAAAATTCATTGAGTTTCGCGACGTCGGCTTCGATCTCTTGCTGGGTTTTTTTAATTTCCTGAACTTCCGTGAGAGCATCGACGACGGTCTGAGCTTCCTTTGTTTTGGGATCTTCCGGGTCTACGCTCTCGTCTTCCAGCTGTTTTTTAAGGGTTTCAAGCGTTTCCGCGAGTTTCGCTTGTTCTTTTGCTGCATCAAGAATCCACTTCGAAACGGCGGCAAAAGTTTCTGCAACTGTTTTGGTGAATCCAGGGATGGAAAAGGACGTGTCGGGGGTTTCGTCTATTGTCGAGGGAGGAGGCTTTAAAGTGAGGTCGGTTTGGAGCTTAGGCGGTGTTTCGTCTTTATTTTCGGTATTAGGCGTCTCATCCTCGGATTCTTTCGAATCCGGGTTGGACGTCTCCTCTGCGCTCTCATCGGCGGCAAACAGCACAAGCGGCTGTTGCCAGGGGAGGAGGGTCGCAGAGAGGAATATTGCCAGGAATTTCCTGGTAAAACCCCTCGGCGCGGGCATTTTTTTAGTGTAATCGCCGACCGCATTTTGTCAATAGGCAAATTCGTTGTAGATTTTAAAATCCCCGTACGCGCGCGCGCGTACTAATAATATGGCCATTTGTAACGAAAGGGTTATTGACACCCCCGTCGGGGGGTGTTATACAATAGACAACTGCGGGGAACATGCCGCGGATAGGCAGTATTTTGAAGCTATTTTACAGCATAAAACGAATTTTAAGCCGACACGTCACCGTGCTGGTCATTCCGCATGACGATTATCCAGTCTTGCGCGGCCGCCTGTCGGCTGCTTTTTTGTTATTTGGGCTGGTCTTTTGGAGCGGATTGACGATTTGGGCGGGTTTTTTGGCGGGCCGTCATGTTGATTATTGGATTACCAAGGCTGATAATGCCGTGATCCGCTCGAAAATGAATTACATGGCTAAGGAAATGGAGCGTTCGCGTGAGATGCTTGAGATGGCTCACACGACAGATAAGCAGCTCCGGATTCTTCTCGGCATGGGTGAGCGTGATGAGATTTTAAAATCCGACACGGGACTGGGCGGTCCTAGCGCCTCGGAACGCATGGGTCTGAGCCGTTTGATCACGAGTCCGAACCGGATTCCCCAATCGAGCATCCGTAAGTCCTCGCAATTTTTGCGAAAAGAATCCAAGCGTCGTCTTGCCAGTTATCAGGAAATCGCTTGGTATCTTGCGAATCAGCGCAATCTTCGTGATTCCACGCCGAGTATTTATCCGTCCGATGGCCGCGTCACCTCCGGGTTTGGATATCGCTTTTCACCCTTCCAGAAGCAGACCGGGCTTCATCGCGGTCAATTTCATAAAGGAGTTGATCTCGCCAATAAACCCGATACGCCGATCGCGGCGTCTGCCGACGGTACCGTTCGTTATGCAGGGTGGCGCGGCGGTTTCGGCATGGTTGTGCTTATCGATCATGGCTTCGGGTATTCAACACTTTACGGCCACACCTCCAAGGTAGTGGTCAAACCGGGGGACGAAGTCAACCGGGGGCAATTGATCGCCTATATGGGTACGACAGGGAGATCAACCGGCCATCATCTGCACTACGAGGTGTGGCGACACGGCAAACCCGTGAATCCACTGAAATACCTCAAGGGGAAGCCGATGCGCTGATTCAGCGCTCGCTAAATTACACATGGCAATTTTTTCAAAACAAAGTCCCAGTAAATTCGACGGCGGTGACGTTTCAACCGTCGTTGGGCCGGAGGCCCATTTCAGCGGGACGATGACGCCTCGCGGCTCGCTGCACGTGCAGGGTGAAATCGAAGGCAATATTAATGAAGCTCAAGAAGTGATTGTCGGACACGGAGGCTGTGTCCAAGGCGACATTCGCGCCCAGCATGTTGTCGTCGGAGGAACGGTCATCGGCGACATTTTTGCAAGCGAACATCTCAAGCTTAAAAAGGGCGGACGGATAGTCGGGACGATCCGAACCAAAAATCTTCTCATCGAAGAGGGTGCGATTTTTGAGGGGCATTGCGACATGGGATGCGAGGACGAAACCCTCAAGGGAAAGTCCGACGCCGATGGTGCAAAGCCGATCGAGGATGAAGAATCCGAAAAAGACACGAAGGAGGCTTCAAACACCCGATGATTTCTTTTCTTAGACGCCACCGTCAGACCCTGATTGTTTCCACCTTCTTCATTTTCTTAGTCGGAATCTTCGCCGGACTCGGCGGGTATTACTTCACTGATTTTGATACAACCGCCGCCGTCGCAAAAGTAGGGAAGACGAAAATTCCGTATATGCGCTACCGGGTTCGGGTCAACCAGTATATGGAATCGCTCCGTGCCCAGGGGCAGGAGATCGATCAGGCGACGACCAAGCAGATTAAGGCCGAGATGCTGCGGGATATGATCGTTAATGAGATTTTGGCACAGCGTGCCGATGCCATGGGGCTGCATGTAAGCGACCTTGAACTTTCCCGGACGATCGAACAAACCCCCAGTTTCCAGACGGAAGGGAAATTCGACCAGAGCCGCTATTTTCAAATTGTCTCGATGGGATTTCAGACGACCCCCGAGGCGTATGAAAAAACAGAACGCCGGCGCCT
>JBFIEP010000487.1:0-2846 GCA_041603335.1 Elusimicrobiota bacterium
AAAAACAGGCTGGCAGCAACCAAAGGAGCTAAAGACTTAGTCCTTATCCCAATTCGCAGCCCAAGGAGCAACAAGGGGAGCCAAACATAGGCTTGATAATGCGCAGTATACGCGTAGTGGTAAACGAAGTAGCCGTTGAATCCAAAAACAATCCCCGCCAGACCGGCTGACTCCTCGGATAAATCGAGATCACGTCCTAATGCGTAGGCGAATGAAGCCGCAAGAATCGTGTGCAGCCAAATATTAAAGACAGCCCCAGCAGGGAAGTCCAACAGGACAAAGAGATAGGTAAACGGATAAAAGACCGCTGATTGCAGGTTCGCCACAAACGGAAGCCCCGAATAAATATGAGGATTCCATAATGGGAAGGAACCGCTGCGAAGAGTTTCACTGAGAAAGACTGAATTGGTGTAAAAAAGACGGAAGAGGACGTCATAGAAGAGAGCTTGGTCTCCTCGCAAAACCGGGAGCCATACCGCGCTTGCGCAGACTCCAAAGAGGATCAGCGCCAAGGCCTTTCCTCGGTACAGGAGTCTGTTCACAGAGGACTCCACCATAGCATCTTTCATCAAAATCGGGGGGCGGCCTTTCAGCCGGTCCTTTTCTTTCCCTATAATGCCTGATGCTTGCACAATTGATACTCGCAGCCTTCGCCCTGACCGCATCAGCCCAAACCGTTGAACACCGTTCAGCCGATGGCGTATTTGCGATGCACCTTGCAGGAGGCAAACTCGGGCGCTCTCAAGGGGATACCGTCTTCGCCTGGGGCGTCGGACGCAGCGTTCGTGTTTCCATCAGCCTCTCCCGTGAAGCATTCTCCGAAAACGCTTTTTTTCAAAAAACAGAGTCCGATGCTGCAAGCCTTAGAAAAAAAGGACGCCGCGTTGATTCCACCCAACTTCTCAAGGCCAGCGTCCCATTCTCACTGACCGGATTTAAAACAACAAGCTTCGGCTACTTTAACGCCGGCCCGAATACTTACTCCTTTCTCGTAAAGGGTCTTACACGGCAAAAGGCTGCCGAGCTCATGGGCACACTCAGGGATCTGACGCCCCCACCAGCAGCACCCGAACCCGCCCCGGTCCAGTCCGCCCCGGTACCAACGGAACTCCCCCCGGCAAACGGGACCCTCTCCCTCCTCAACGGCCGGCTGGAATTTCCAAAAAGCACTGGCTGGCGTTTTACCCCTCAAAAAGACGGGTGGACCCTCATCGAGGGTTCGGACTGGAGCTTCGCGTTAAGCTCCAAAGTGATCGAAGATATTCCCCTAAATCAAAAGGGCACGATTCAAGAAACTGCCGCGGCTTATTTCGCCCGCTTTGAACTCGATTTCGTGGAGCGCCAAGGCTGCCAAGCATCACCGATTGACGGCGGAGTTTTAATCAACGATTGGAAAATGATGTTCAAAACCTACCAGTGCCCGGGCATGACCGGAGAGCGGCGTCAGGTTATAGGGATTTTACTTCCAACGGATTTACCGATGCTCGGATGGACCGGCGATTATGACCGCTCAGGCAGCCTTCCCCTTTTCGAAAAATGGCTGAGCGCCGGAAACCTAGCCTCCCAAACAAAAGCCAAGCACGGGAAGTCAGGGAAACAGAAAACTCCTACTATGCTTATCGCCGTAATCGGCGGGGCTCTGGGCTTTTCAGTCATGATCCTTCTCATGGTTTGGCGCCGCCGTCAGAAAAATCAACCAAGCGAGTAACCCATGTCACTTCCATCTCTGATTTCCACTATCGACGGCTATATTTGGGGCGCACCGCTCATGGTGCTTCTCGTAGGAACGGGTCTCTATCTCACGATTCGCTTCCGCTTCATTCAAGGACGCGGATTCATTCACGCGTTTAAAATTCTGGCGGGGAAATTCGACAAGAAAGACGATCCGGGGGAAGTTTCACACTTCGGCGCACTCGCAACCGCACTTTCGGCGACCATCGGGACAGGCAACATCGTGGGTGTCGCGGCGGCGATCGCAGCCGGCGGGCCCGGAGCGGTATTTTGGATGTGGGTTACCGCATTTGTCGGGATGGCGACCAAGTTCGCATCTTGCACGCTTGCGGTACACTTCCGGCGCGTTGATGAATCGGGAGAAATCCACGGCGGCCCGATGCACTTTATCGAGATGGGATTGGGACCGAAGTATCGCTGGCTGGCGATGTTATTTGCGTTTCTAACGGCGGGGGCCAGCTTCGGAATCGGCAATATGTTTCAAGCAAACAACGTTGCCGCAGCCGTCAACTCACTTGTTTACGGAACAGACGCCGCGTCATCGACAAGCGTCAATATCGCAGTTGGCCTCATTTGCTCAACCCTTGTTGCCGCGGTCATTCTCGGCGGCATCAAACGGATTGCCTCATTCGCGGGGAAGGTCGTCCCATTTATGTGCGCGTTTTATGTAATCGCCGGGCTCATTATCCTCGCCAAATTTGCGGGACGCATCCCGGACGGAATCGGGCTGATCCTCCATCACGCATTCCACGCTCCCGAGTCGGTTGCCGGCGGACTTCTCGGCGGGGTTATTCGATCCGGCGTATCCCGCGGTCTCTTTTCAAACGAGGCCGGACTCGGCTCGGCGCCGATTGCCCATGCCGCCGCCAAAACAAAGGAACCCATCCGAGAGGGCCTCGTCGCGCTCTTAGAACCCTTTATCGACACACTGATGATCTGCTCGATCACGGCACTCGTCATTGTTTGTACCGGTGCCTACGAAATGGGAATCGAGAAGGGGAAATTAACCGCAGCGGCATTCGGACTTGGTTTCCCGGGCGCCGGGAAAGTTGTCGCCGTCGCAACGATCTTTTTTGCGTTCTCGACGCTTGTTTCCTGGTCCTACTACGGCGACC
>JBFIEP010000488.1:0-2841 GCA_041603335.1 Elusimicrobiota bacterium
AAATCAAGGCACCGTCTGGAAAACTACGGAAACATAGGGGTAAACCGCCCTTGCGCTCTCAGGGCCTTACCGATATTCTTTATAAATTCGCAACGGAATTTCGTTACTATAGGAAACGATGCCTGAAATCATTGTTGTTGACGACGACCCTCTTGTTGGCCAGCTATCGCACGATCTGCTGACCGACGCAGGCTACGACGTCGAATTGATTCGCGATTCCAACCTGGCCATGGACGCCATCCGGGCCGGGAAGCCGCAGTTTGTCCTCCTCGACATCCTAATGCCGGGCATCGACGGTCTGACCCTCCTTCACCAAATCAAGGGGGATGAGGAGCTTAAAGACATCCGCGTCGGTGTCGTCTCCGGAAAGTCGTTCTCGGAAGAAAAAGACCGCGCCAAGGAATACGGTGCGGAAATGTTCGTTGAAAAACCCTACGACGTTAAATCCTTCTCCGAAAATATCTCCAAGCTGATCGGACCGCCTTCGAACCCCGATAAGGCCCGTGCCCAAGGAGCGGCGGAAGCGGCGATGATTGAAGGGGCCGCCCCGGCTGCTCCGGGAGTCGACCCGACCGTCCGGTTGCGCGCCTTTGGAGTCAACCAACCGAGCTTCCTGCTGGAAACCGAGGGACTTGTCATCGGACTCGACGCGGGCAACGGCTCGATTCCGATGGGCGAGATGATGCTTTCAGAATCAAAATCGGACATCTGGCTTTTCATAACCGGCCATGCGTCTGAACAAACGTCGGGGCTGGGACAATTTCCCCCGCTGCGCAGTGAGGGGGCCACCGTACGCATCGCGGGACCGCGGGAACCGGCCAAGAGCCTAGCCGATCTCCTGCGCGACAGCATCAAATCCTCTTTTGTTGTTAATCCCGAGCCCATCAAGGCCAAGCTTTCGCTGCATGAACTAAAGGAAGATATCTATGAATTGGCGCCCGGCGTTCGTGTTCTTCCTTTTTACGCTAACCATCCCGGGACAAGTCTTGGATACGTTTTTGACGCAGCCGGACGCCGTATTGTCTATTGCCCCAACGCGGAAATTTACGGGGAAAACGCGACCGCCCTTCAGGACTATGACGAAAAAATCGGACGCCTGATCCGGGGAGCCGACCTCCTGATCCACGAAACCCGGTTCTCCGATGACGATTATGAAGAGAATCGAAACGTCGGACACTCGTCTCTATCGAACCTGGTGGGCTGGGCCGCAGAGAATGAAGTCGGCCGGCTTGTCCTCTGCGGGTTCAACCCCGCCTATGATGATGCCAAACGCGCGGAGATGGAAAAACAAGCCGTGGAACTTCTTGATGAGAAGGGAGCGGTGATTACGTGCTTGGCGGCGAAAGACGGGATGCTTGTCGAACTCTAGAGCGCATCCACTCCATATTCTCGCCGTCGTTTCCAAAAGGCATTTCCAAAATTCCTAAGGCGTTTGCAAAACTCTCGTTCCGGAGCAGCGCATCGATGCCTTCGGTCCCGAGAGCTCCCTTCCCCCAATGCCAATGATGCTCGCGATTAGAGGCATTCACGGCCTGACTGTCATTGAGATGAAAAATTGAAACCCGGTCCGCTCCAAACAGCGTCTGCGCACGGGTCAGCCAACGATCCATTCCTTCCCGGGAATCCAAACCCTCCCCGAAAGCCCAGCCATGGGCGGTATCCAAACAAAAATCCGTTTGCACGCGGTCTGTCTCAAGCCGCTCGGCAAGCGAGGCCAATTCCTCCAACGCACCTCCCATACGGCGGCCTCCGCCCGGAACGTTTTCGATAACCAGACGCAGGGAACCGGGGGCCTGCCGACGCCAAGCCTCAGCGATGCCCTGGGCAAAAATTTCCGTCCCTTCCGCCAACGAGGACCCGGGAGAATACGCGCCCATATGCACGATCAAAAATTCCCCTCCGAGTGCGGAGGCAAAACGAATTTCCCGTTCGAGCAGCTCGATCGAACGGCGATGCTTCGCGGGATCGCTTGAGGCAAGAAACGGCAGGAAACGCACATGGATAACGAGACGCTCAACGGTACTTTTAGCGAAGGCGGTTTTAAATTCCTTGAATTCTTCCTCTGTCGGTTCGTGATGGCGTCGATAAGGCAGTATTTGCATGGCCTCGCATCCAAGGGATTCGGCGTGCTGCAATGCGGAGCAATATCCGGGGCGCACATCGCAATGGATGCCTAATTTCACGAGAGGCGAACCAGCCAGGAAAGAATCTTCGACTTCAACCGGTCGTACGGGAACCACCACAATTCCGGGTGGTTCGAAGGAAATTCATGGACAAGAACGGATTGGGGCTCGCAGAACATACGCAGGCCTTCTTCGGAATGCCGCCGGCCGGTTCCGGATTCCTTGAATCCACCGAAAGGCAATGAACAAATCGCGTAGTGGCTCAGCACGTCATTAACACTGACCAGTCCCACTTCCATCGCGGCGGCCAATCTCTCCCCACGCCGGAGATCGCCGGTCCAAATACTCGCTGAAAGGCCGAACGGTTCATCGTTGAAGTTTCGAATCGCATCGTCGATGCTGGTCATTTCAGAAACCGCCAAGACAGGCCCGAAGGTTTCCTCTTTCATACACAACATGTCGGGAGTCGCGTTAAAAACAATCGCGGGACGAACCACAAGCCCCTCCCGATCCAGGACGTCCCCCCCGACAACCCGTCCGCCTTTCTCTTTCGCATCGGCCAGATGACGCTCAACGACTGCCAACTGCCCCGGATAAATCAGGCGCCCTAAATCGGTTCCATATTCCCGGTCAGGGGTTTGACGCAGGGTTTTAAGCTCGACTTCCAGCATCTCACAAAACTTTTTATAAATTCCGCTTGCCGCCATGACGCGCTCCG
>JBFIEP010000489.1:0-2833 GCA_041603335.1 Elusimicrobiota bacterium
GGGCACGCCGCATCGCATTGTTTAAGGCCTTGGGCTGTTCGCGTGGACAGATCATCGCGATCGATGCCGCGTCTTTTTCAACAATCGGACTTCTTACGTTTATGATCGGCTGCGCGACCGCCTTAGGTCTCGGCCGCCTAATCGCCCACATGCTTGAGATCGGATTTTTCCTGGACGTATCCGCAGTCATACAGACCTTGGCCGCCGCGTTGATATTCCCGACCTTAGTCGGTCTTACCGTCAACGCGCGCTCCTACAGCGCTGATGTTCTAAAAACACTCCGAGCGGACTGACGGGTTTTAATCGGTCAGAATCGAGCCGTCTACGAATCGCGAGCGCGTTTTTCCGGCCTTACCCAATAACGGAACTTCGGATCGATCCTTTTTCAAAACGTAATGGGCCTTCGCGTCTGGAGCACCCCAGAGGCCTTCGATCGCGGAGACGAAGTCTCCCGTAAGATCGAGCGGATCTGCGAATTGAACAAGGACCCGCATAACATCCCCATGTTCAAGCCCGCTTCGGTTCTTGTGGCTAAACACCTTGGCGAATTTTTCGGCGCGAGCGACCGGATCGGTTTCCGCCGAAGCCTCCGCGATATCGCGAACGAGCCCAGCGGCCTTCTCACTTAAATTCCGCATCCAACTGTCTTCGGAATTATTCAGTTTAAGATCAGTCTTTGCACGAGTGGAATCGTATTCAAAACGCTTCTTTTTGAGCTTCCCGTTTTTAATTAACCATTCCACCATATCGCGCTCATCGCCGGTCATAGACCGGGCAAAGGCCTTCAGAACTTCACCGGAACTCGCCGCCAATGCGTCCTTCACCGCACGCTGGTTCATAACAAGAGTGAAGGAAAGCCATCCCTTCTGATCGGAAGGTTCGGTTTCGCCCGGCTTAAGATGCGATCCCGACCCTTTAACCGACTCCAGCACGGGCAAAAACGTCTTTACCGGAATTTCCATCCCTTCCTTCGCCCCTTCCGACCGTGCCGCGCCGGCGAGACGCAGGATTGAATTGGCATCCTCGATCGCGTCTTCGACCGAAGAACGGGGAACTCGCAGCATTCCTTGGTTATGGATATAAACAGCGATAGGGTCTTCGGTTTTCGAACCCTGGGACTGATAAGTGATGGCATCAACATTCCGGTGTTCTAAATCCTTCACGAACGATCCAAGGAACGGCAATTGGAAATATTCGGCATTGGGCGACCGGCTAGCATTAAAGAAGAAGAATTCCCCCTTCTCCCCGGTGTAGCGGGTTACATGATCACGGCCCAATGAATCAGAACTGTTGTACCGGAATAGGAATGGCACATTGATAGCGAAGGATTTACTTCTCGCGCCATACTCGGATAATGCCGCGTACCCGGGATCACCCAACCGGTCCGTATTTTTCTCTCCGACATCCTCGTAGGCGGATCGAATTTCCGCATCGGACGATTTTGAAGTCGCTAGTTTTCTCGCGAGCTTCATAAGAACCTTTAAATTTCCCCGGATCGCCTGCGCCATGGCTTCCGCCTGTTCGGGATCAGTCGGATCAATCGTGTACTCCAGGATCACGCGCTTTCCATCCGATTTGGCCCTTCCCCAGCTAAGTGAGGCGGAGACATATTTGCGCAGCTCCCGGTTCGCCTGATCGTTGATAAATTCCAAAATAAATCCTTCACCGAAAGAAGCGAATTCAAGCGGAGTAAAGGATTTTCGGATGTTTAACGATTTCGAATGAACTTCAATAAAATCGATCCGGAAGCGGAAGCGCGCCTCCTTCTCCGATAGGCGCCAGAGGGTCATGCTTGCCGATCCGTTCTTGGATTTCGAAGCGCCGATCGACACAGACAATTGTTCAGCGCCAAGAACGTCCGAGAACGACGCTCCATATCCGATGTGGATCGTCAAAGGAACGCGCCACAATTCGCCTTTGCCCATGGCAGCGATCCGCTTCGCGTTGACGGGAAGAAAGGTTTTCACATCGGTTATATCAATCAGCCTTTTAATTTCGCCGCAGGTATTAAATGACCCAAGACGGCGAATGACCATCGACTTTCCGGAAACTCCCGCGCCTACCCATAAGGAACCACTCAAACTTGATCCCTCCAACGCGCGGGAAACCCCCCGTCCCCAATTGACCGCAAGACTCTCTTCATCAATCAGAGCGAGGCTCCCGTCGATATCGGCCTCCATGCGCCGATTCATGCCGATCGTTCCGGTCGGATAATCCCCGCCGCCGATATCGAAGTCGCGGTCCAATTTTATCTTCCGGCAAAGTTGATCAAGTACATTTTTCCGGCGCTCCTCATCCATACGCCGACGGTCGGGATCGGCATAATCCCCTTCCGAGGTTCCGCCGGAAGGGGTCTCAACCGGGGGAGGCGTCCATTGGCTTCCCTCAGCGTCGGCATCAAGGGTCGCAAAGAGCGGACGGGGCGTGAGTAAAACGATTAGGAGGAGAAATTTTGTCATAGAGAGGAGTGTAGCGTGGAGGACGCGAAATCCTTCTATCCCAAAGATCCAGACTTCCCCTATTTTTGGGCCCAGACGAACAGGGGCCTTTAGTGAATAAGTTTTGAGGATTGAAATTGAATCGACGCCCTAGCCGAGGACTCGTTCGGCCTTCGCGTCTCCTAATTGTCGTCGAGGCTTTGGAAGAATCAAAAGGTCGCAGTGCAGCGCGTTAAAAACTCGCCGCCAAGTTTCCAATCGTGCATCTACTTTCCCAGATTCCAACAATTGAATCTGTTGCTGCGAAATCCCCGCACGATCGGCGGCTTCCGCCTGGGTCAAGCCTAATTTTGCCCGAACACCAAGTAGATATTCCCCTGGAGTGGCTTGCGCCA
>JBFIEP010000490.1:0-2829 GCA_041603335.1 Elusimicrobiota bacterium
GAGCGGGCTAAAGCCCGCTCCGGAAAGGGTGAAAAAGGAGGAAAATTGGAGGTGCGGATGGGATTCGAACCCATGAATACGAGTTTTGCAGACTCGCCCCTTAAGCCACTTGGGTACCGCACCGTAACAGTAAAAAGTCTATCATATTAGGGCTAAATTTGGACATCCTGTGTTTGAAATGTGATTTAAAATAAAAGGGAATTTCTATATTGACGCCATTTGGAACGACGGGTACACTCGAAAGGAAGAGGAAGTACGCGTGAAAGGCAAAAAAGGCTATACATTAGTCGAAACCATGGTCGCGATGTTGTTGGTTGCGACCATTACTACCTCTGTTTTTTCCCTGGTTTTAAGCGCCAAGGTCGGTGCTAAGCAGACGACCAACCGGTCGATTGCCCACTATCACGCCCGCCAGCAAGCGGAAAGACTAAAAGCCTATGTGAGCGCTGATTTGACGGTTAACGGGCCTAACGCCAATACCTGGAATTTCCCTAATGATGCGTCCGGTCTGACCGCGTTGGCTCCGGGAACGCATGATGTAACAACGGCCTTGCCCGCGAAACTTCAAGCTCTGGGGTGGACCATGCAGTATGTGGTTACAAATCAGACCTGCGGGATCATGGTATGTGATACTCCCGGCGATGAGTCGTGCTGTAAGGCGGTCAATTTTACCGTGGGATGGGATGGGCCATGAGGGGGCGCGCCGGCGGATTTACACTTGTTGAGTTGATGGTTGCGTCAACTATATTCAGCATGGTCATCGCTGCGCTGGCGGCGATTTATTTGGCGGCGTTTGGCCAAAGCGGAAGGACGTTTCGTGAGGGACGTACGAAAATGATGGGCAATATGGCGATGAATGCATTCATGAATGAAGTCGGCCAGGCGAGCTATATCGAAATCCCGGCGAAAAACGCTTCCGGCACCGAGGTGAGCGGTTGTCAGAATCGGCGGTCGGCGACCGATGGAGGAAAAAACAAGGCCGGCGTTAATTCACGGCGTTTTCATCTCTGTGTTCGGACAACGAATTTGGCGGGATCAACTCTCTGCAACAATACATTGCCTAATCCCCAGAATCCTTTGAATTCCCCGCCCTGTCTTTTCTATTACTCGGTTTCCAGTGCGGGAAATTGTCCCAACACCGACGTGACTCCCGCTACTTGCGGGGCGAATAGTTCTGCGTTGGGATCTCCTCAAATGCTTGCTTCCGGTCTCGAGATTGCTACCGGAATGCCGGCGGATACGTATTTTACACGCAACGGCGGTGCGGGTCTTAATACGCCGGAAGACAACGTCGTTCGGGCCGCGTTTAAGGTGACCCGTCCCCCGTGGGGTGTTCACCCCAAGCTTTTTTACGACGTGGATACCACGGCGACGGCTCAGTTCGGGGTGAGTCCATGAGGATGCATGCGGAGAATTCCGACGGCATCGCTCTTGTTCAGGTGCTGATCATGTCGGTGATGCTGACGATGTTGGCGTCGGGTCTGTTGAAAATGACTTTTGGAAACCACATGCTCGCTTCCAAGGTTGTCCACGCGGATCGCCGAAAAGCGCTGGCGGAAGCGTGCATGGCGCAGAGAACGGCGGAGTGGGCCGGCGGTCCCTGCGTCGCGGCGGCTGTTTCCTGTAATTTCCCCTTGCAAAACACGGTTGTTGAAGTAACCTGTCCGGCGGGGCAGGCCAATTTTATCGCGAAGACCCCTGATTTCTAGGTGGAGGATGGCGTCATGGAAAAAAATCAACGGACGATAAAGATCAGTTTCGAGTTTGGCCGGCGGCAGCTGGTTGCGGTTATCGCTCTGGGCCTTTTGGCTTTAACGCCGGGGGATCTCGTCACCGAGCAGCTTACCCTCACCACCTATTACCCATCGCCCTACGGAGTGTATGAAGAGCTGCGATCAACCAACGGGACCTACCTTTCTTATTTAGGCGGCAATACCTGCGTCGGCTCGAATGGGTGCGCGACGAAGTTTACCGTTACAGGGGCCTCCAGCGTTTCCGGAAGCTCGACGGTCGGCGGGAACCTGAGTGTGACCGGGACTTCCTATGTCGGCAGCAACAGCACTATCGGCGGGTACGCGGATGTCGGCGGGTATGTCCGGTCGAGAAACAGCCGTGCCTATTACTTCGGCACTTCAAACCAATATATTTATGGGGACAATTCGTCTGCAATCTATTACAACGGCATGCATGACACGGTTGTTCAATTGATAATGCGCGATAGGCAGAACACGATATACGGCAGGGTCTATGGAGATGGTAATGGATCGAATTTCGGAACGTTGGATGGTGACGGCAACTGGGCCCTATTGCAGGTGAAGGATAACTACACTCAGCTGCGCATTAACAATAGCGCCAAGATAACCCTGCGCAATAACAATAGGCACGACATCAATGGACGACTGGGCATCGGCAATTCAAACCCTTCCTATCCGCTGGATGTAAGCGGCGATGCGAGAATAACGGGTCTCATTCGCAACGGCTGTCAGTGGCGGAGTTATGGTATTGGATCCTCGGTTTCATGCCAATCCGGCTGGACGACGGTGGGTGCGGCTACTTCCAGTGGAAGGATCTCGCATTCCGGCAGTGCTGTATGGCCGCCGACCTCCGGAAAAATGTTGTGCTGCCGGCTGCAGTTCTACTAATCGAGAGCTTATAGCGGGCGTTTAAGCAGTTTCTCGGGGTCGACGGGCGCTCCGTGGACGTAGACGCCCCAATGCAGGTGGGAACCGGTTGAAAAGCCTCCGCCGCCGACGGCGGCGATGGTGTCTCCCTTCTTTACGGAATCTCCGATTTCCGCGTTGAACTCGTGAAGATGCATGAAAATACTCA
>JBFIEP010000491.1:0-2829 GCA_041603335.1 Elusimicrobiota bacterium
GACATGGGTGTCGATCGATTTGTGTTCCTAGCGATTGCCGGGGTTGAGAGCAACTACGGAAGTCATCACGCGCAATACACCGTTTTCAACGCGATGTATACCGCAATTCACGGAGTGCCTAAGCGCCGGACGTGGGCGTCGAAACAGCTTGCCGCTTTTCTGATAATGTCCTGGCGTGAAAAGTTTCCCCCGCATTCGATTAGCGGTTCCTACGCCGGAGCCTTCGGCTATACACAGTTCATTCCAACAAGTTGGGAAGCCTATTCGGTTGATTGGGATGGAGACGGCGTGCGGGAACCCTATGAATGGGCCGATGCGCTCGCATCAACGGCAAATTACCTGATTCGAAACGGCTACAAACCCAACGATACGAACTATGCCCGCGGCGGCAGTATCTGGAAAGCAATCTGGGCTTACAACCACTACGACTACTATGTCAGAGTCGTGATTGAGTTTAGAAATGCGTTGCAGAAGGAAGCGGCTAGCTCAGGCCTGGCGTCCGAAACTGACGGAAGACATAATCAGACCAGTCACTTTTAAACGGGCGGTAACCAAACGCCTTAAATGCGGTCCCCGACGCTTCTATGTCGGGGCGGCGTCGAATGGCCGGGAGATGGGAAAGTGGATCTTCTTGGACGACGGGATCGGGAACGACGTCTTCTGCGATTTCCTCCATCGCAACGATGTCCAGTTCAGCTTCCTTTTGAGTGTTTTCCTTCTGGGCTTTAAGTTCCAGCGCGAGTTCTAAGAGCGCGCGTTCCAGCAATTCTTCCGAACTCCGTTTCCGGCTCATCTTCGCCCACAGCGGGCGCGGCGAACGGGGGCGCGCCGCCATCGGGGTTGGGATGACGCGGCTTCGGTATTGCACCGGAATCGTTCGTGTTGGACGGGGGGCGACGTGTGAAAGGGATGTTGACCTTGACGGTGATGGATTATAGGCGACAATCGGGTCGGGATCGAGAGAGTCGGTTTCCACCGGTGCATGCAGAAGAAATGCCAATACTAGGCAGGAGAATCCGGCGGTGAAAAGGATCTTGGTGCTGCGGCTCATGAAGTCCTCGGCGATCCCTTCCAGTATGGAAGATCCGTGTTAAGGCAATATTGCAAACCCCCGTCGAGAAGCGGGTAAAAAAATCCTTGAATTCGTTGGGTTTTAGGGCGCCGTCGTCCCGAACATCCGCGTGCGGATGCTTCCCGCAGCCCCATCGCAGAACACCATGCAGGTTGAGCCATAGGCCGGCTTGTTGGCTGTGCAGGCATTTGAGGCGGCGACCCGTGCTTCCGGCTCGGTATCGGCTGTAGCTTCATAGACGGGAACCTTCGGCTCCTGTCCGGCATTGACGGCCTGGATCGCCTGGGTGACCGTCACGTAATGCCAGCGGTTTTGTTGGCCGAAGACGTCAACCGCGAGGCAGCGGACTCCGTTTTTACGCGGCCCGTATTCTTTTACACGGACTTCTCCCGGTTGGCGCTTGGCTGCGGGGATGACGCGGCCGTAGCCGATGATCCAATTGTTGGTCTTCACGTTGAAGAGACCTTCGTAGCGAACCGAAACGCCGTCGCGCTTGTAAGCCTTGGAGCTGCGTGTTTCGTATTGTCCTTCCGCTTG
This sequence comes from Elusimicrobiota bacterium, assembly GCA_041603335.1. Lineage (GTDB taxonomy): Bacteria > Elusimicrobiota > Elusimicrobia > UBA1565 > UBA1565 > UBA1565. The sequence goes on from JBFIEP010000491.1 coordinate 1,610, forward strand.
GGCTTCTTCCCAGCCGGGGACTTTGGGGGAGACTGTTTTAATCAAGGCGTTCGTCTTCTTGGCTGCGGTTGTAACCGCCTGGGAGGTTTCGGTGACCTGTCCCAAGAATGATGTCTCCTCTCCGGCTACGGAGGCGGGAAGGAGTAGAACCAGGGCTGCGGTGAGAAGTCGTTTTGATAGTGTCATGCCTCCAGGATACCAGGGAGTGCTATGCATGTTTAGACGACTTAGGACCTATATGGGAATAGCCAGTTCGGACACTATTTCGGCGTTGGGGAGGTGTTCAAAGAGGGAAGGTGCGATTTTGATCTTGGCCGTGCGGTCGCCCGAGCCGATGATGATCCATTCACACGCCATGACGGCGTCGTCGACATAAAGCTTTAGATTCGCGGGGAGGGCCGGAGGGGTTACCCCGCCGACTTCCATCCCGGTGAGGACTTTCATCTCCTCGGCAGTGGCGAAGGAAAGCTTTTGTACTCCCATAAGCTTTCGGACCCGCTTGTTGACGTCCAAGCGCCGCGTAGCGAGCGTGCTGCAGGCCGCGTAGACCTTCGGTTCCTTTTTGGACGCGACAATAATTGTGTTGCAGGCCTGCGAGAGGGGATAGTTGTATTTCTCACAAAATACAGCGGTATCCGCGTCCGCGGGGTCTATGTCGATTCGTTCAAAAGGAAGCCCGAGCTCTTCTAGAGCCCGGGCTACCGCCTCTGCGCTCATGCGCCGAGGATACTAATTCGAATGGCTTACCACCAAAGAATACGGAGCCGGTTTCCGCCTTGGTTGGGCTTAATTTCAACCTCGACTTTCTGACCCCGTTTGATTGTTAGCAGAGGAGTCGTTTTTGAGCGCATGCCGCCGTTTATTTGGGCTTCAACGCGAACGGCTGCGGTGACCGATTCCTTTCCTTCTGGAACGCTGAGCGCGAGGGGATAGAAGGCGCCGACGCCGCGTTGGCTCGCCGGATATTTCTTTCCGTTTTCGTGCTCAATGGAGATAATCGCTCCCCGGGGTGCGGCGATCTTAATGATGGCGGAGTTTTTAAATTCCTCCCCATACTCGTGATCCTTGTACTGCGGACTTGGGAACCCGGAGGTGTTTGCATTCGGGTCCGTGCCTTGGGCGACAAGGCTTTGCACTCCCTTGTCTTCAACGAAGCTATAGGCGCCTTTGGGATCAAGTGCGAATAGGCGCGTACGATGGTTCATGGTTACCAGGAGATC
>JBFIEP010000492.1:0-2821 GCA_041603335.1 Elusimicrobiota bacterium
CTCACGGCATTATCAAGCTATCGGCGTATTAAAGAGTCGTCCAGTTCCGAAGCCGTGGCCCGGTCGAAGTCCCTGGTCGATTCAAGCCGGCTGCGTCTTCGAATTCTGGGGTTGTCCGATAGTCAGATCGACGTTCTCGCAAAAAGAGGGAAACCGGAGCCTGGACTTTTGCTGGCACAAGGCAAAGGTGCAAAACCCTGGATGTACGCCGATCTCTACGAAAATGATCTCGAACTTGTGAAGGTGGGCCAGGAGGTGGAGGCTGTTTCGAAGGCAATTCCGGGGGAGGTTTTTCTCGGCACGATTGCGGCAATCGATTCTACGGTTAACCCGAAAACCCGGACGATTCGTTTGCGTGTCAGGCTTGACGATCCGAAGGGATTGCTGCGGCCCGATACCTATCTCAATACGCGGATTAATGCCGATCTCGGCATCCGGATTTCCATCCCCGAAAGCGCGGTCGTGGACACCGGGGTCCGCCAGGTCGTTTTTGTCGATACCGGCGATGGACACATCGAGCCCCGGGAGGTTTCTTTGGGCGTCCGGGCGGACGGGCGTGTCGAGGTGCGTGACGGTTTGGAAGAAGAAGATCTTGTCGTGACCAGCGGCAACTTCCTCATTGACTCGGAATCGCGGCTGAAGGCCGTGATCGCGGCGATGTCGAAGAAGGGAGCCGAGCCGGACCCGCATGCGGGTCATGGCGGGCACTGAGGCGATTTCGATGATCTCTAAAATTATCGCATGGTGCGTTAAAAACCGGTTCTTCGTTTTCCTCGGAACCGCGTTTGGAATTCTTTGGGGTGTCATGTGTCTGCGAAACATCCCGCTGGATGCCATCCCCGATCTTTCCGATGTCCAGGTGATTGTTTTTACGGATTGGCAGGGACGCTCACCGGATCTCGTTGAAGATCAGGTGACTTATCCCATCGTGACCGCGATGGTCGCCGCTCCGAAAGTGAAAACCGCGCGGGGGTATTCCTTCTTTGGTCTGTCGTTTGTCTATGTGATTTTTGAAGACGGCACCGATATCTATTGGGCGCGTTCCCGCATTCTTGAATATCTATCTAAAATTCGGGGGAGGCTGCCTGACGGCGTTAACCCGACCTTGGGACCCGATGCGACGGGAGTCGGTTGGGTGTTTCAATACGCCCTCATCGACAAAACGGGTCAAAACGATTTATCCGAACTGCGTTCGTTTCAAGATTGGTATCTGCGCTATTACCTTGAATCCGTTCCGGGTGTCGCCGAGGTGGCGTCGGTTGGCGGGTTTGTTAAGCAGTATCAGGTGGAGGTCGACCCCGATGCCCTTCTTGCGTATGGAATCCCTTTGTCGAAGGTCTACTCGGCGATCCGGCGTTCCAACAACGATGTCGGGGGACGCGTTCTGGAAATGGCCGAGCGGGAATATATTGTGCGGGGCCGCGGCTATATTAAGTCTCTTTCCGATATAGAAGAAATTTCTATCGGGTTGGGAGAGGGCGGCGTGCCGGTGCTGGTGAAAAATGTTGCCCGTGTTCATTATGGTCCCGAGATGCGGCGCGGAGCGGCCGAGCTTGACGGCGAGGGTGAGGCGGTGGGCGGTGTGGTTGTCATGCGCTACGGCGAGAACGCGTTAGCGGTGATTGATCGCGTTAAGAAGAAGCTGGAGGAAGTAAAATCCGCTTTGCCGCCGGGTTCCGAGGTCGTTGTCGTTTATGACCGTTCGGATCTAATCAATCGCGCAATCTCAACGGTTTCCATCAAAATCCTTGAGGAGATGACGGTTGTCGCGCTTGTTATTTTTATTTTCCTGTGGCATTTCCGGTCAGCGCTTCTTCCCATACTAAGCCTGCCGGTTGCGGTGGTTTTATCCTTCATACCGATGTACTACCTAGGGGTCTCTTCAAACATTATGTCTCTGGGAGGGATCGCTATCGCGATCGGGGCGATGGTGGATGCTTCGGTTGTGATGGTAGACAACGCTCACAAACGCCTTGAGCAATGGGAGGATGGGGGGCGTAAGGAGGACGTTTCCAGCGTCCTGTTGAAATCGACCCAGGAGGTCGGGCGGCCGATATTCTTCTCGCTCATCGTGATCGGTATTTCGTTTATGCCGATATTTACGCTTGAGGCGCAGGAAGGGCGGCTGTTTAAGCCGCTCGCTTTCACGAAAAACTTTTCCATGTTTTTTGCGGCACTTATTTCGATCACGCTCGTGCCTGTTCTTATTCAGATTCTGCTAAGGCCGCGCGGAGAGAAGCGGGAGACATTTCCGGAGGAGCAGCATCCGATTAGCAAACGATTATTCCGGGTCTATGAACCTGTCTTGGCGTGGGTGCTGGAGCGCCGCAAGCAGGTTATTCTCGCCGCTGCCGTCATCGTATTTAGTTCCGTTCCCGTCTACATGCAGTTAGGGTCGGAATTTATGCCCGCCCTCAATGAGGGCGATATCCTGTATATGCCGACGACGTTGCCGGGAATTTCAATTGAGACCGCTAAGGGCTGGCTCCAAATTCAAGACAAGCTGATTCGGCGCTACGGCGAAGTAGAACGTGTTTTCGGGAAAATCGGCCGGGCACGGACAGCGACCGATCCCGCACCGTTATCGATGGTTGAGACCATCGTTAAGCTGAAACCCTATGATCAATGGCCCAAGATCGAGAAAGAAAAATCGTTTCTCGGGTTTAAGTGGAAGTCCAATGAAAAACGAACTTGGGAAGAACTGATTGCCGCTCTCGATAAGGACGTGAAGCTTCCGGGGACCACGAACGCCTGGACGATGCCGATTAAGACGCGCATTGATATGCTGACCACGGGAATCCGGACGCCGGTTGGAATCAAG
>JBFIEP010000493.1:0-2817 GCA_041603335.1 Elusimicrobiota bacterium
AAGAACGTGTTCGGCGGCATCATGATTGTGTTCGACCGGCCCTTTCAGGTCGGGGACAAGGTACGGGTCGGAAACTATTACGGAGAGGTTGTAAATATCGGATTACGGACCACACGCCTCGTCACCTCCGACGACAACACCATCACGGTTCCCAACGCCGAAATGGTAAACACCGCCATTGCCAATGCCAACTCCGGCTCACTTGACTGCCAAGTCGTGACACCTGTGATTCTCCCGCCGGGAGCGGACATCGCCGAGGCCAAGCGTATCGCCTGGGAAGCGGCCGCGACCTCTCGCTTTGTATTTCTAAAAAAACCTATCGTTGTTCTCGTGGAAGACGCCCCCTCAGAACATCAAATTCGAACGAGACTAAAAATAAAGGCTTACGTTCTAGACACCCGCTATGAGTTCGCGTTTCAAAGCGATGTCGCCGAAACCGTAAAGCGAGCCCTTTCCGCCCATGCCGTTTCCTGAAACATTTCTGAAGGTACACACCCATCCCGTGAACAGGGTCTGCCACGGCCTTGCCGCCCTTTGCTTTTTGAAAGCGGCGGGCAATATTCTAACGGGCCGCTGGAAGAAAGCGCTGAGCATGACCATTACCGGTTCGCTGATGATCGGGATTGGCCATGCGGTCGAGGGGGAGCCTCCCGCCTTCGTTAAGCACTGGCGGCGCAAACCGCGAAAGGTCCCCCGCAAACCGCGACGGCGCACCCAGCGAGATTAAAGTTGGAAAAAAAGACGCAAGGCGAAAAAATCACGGATCTGAAAACCAAAGCCGAGTCCGGTGATGGAGATGCGGCTTTAGCCCTATCCCAGGAATATCAATTTAAAGATTCGCCGGAATACGACCTGGCACTCTCCTGGCGGGACAAGTCTGCGGAACTCGGCAATCCCGAAGCGCAATTCAGTTGCGCCCAATCCCTTCTATTTCCCCGTCCAAATCGAGATCCCGTCCAAGGCCTCGAATGGATGAAAAAATCCGCAAACGGCGGCTGGCTGCCCGCGATTATTGAATTGTCCGCAATGTACCGGGAGGGAAAAGATGTAAAGAAAAACGAGCCCGAAGGATTGGTATGGCTGATTAAAGCGGCCGAACTTCGCCATCCCGACAGCCTAATGGAAGCAGCATCAATAGCCGAGAGTCGCGGTGATTTACAGGAAGCCTACCAGTGGCTCTCGCTCGCCACCGAAGTATATGCCTATGGAAGCGTCGACTCCCTCCGGGAACTGAAAGAGAACCTCTCCCGGGAGGAAATCGAAACTGCCCGCAGACGCGTCGATGATTTCAAAGCCGGAAAGCCCCCCGCCTAAGCCTTTCCGAAATCGCTTATTTTCCCTTTCCAATCGACGAAATACAGATAATTCCCCGTGTGCCAGAAAAATCCGTCCTCAACGATATTCCAGGCGGCATCATCCACTTGATGCACGGGGCGATTTTCATATTCAAGAAGCATATCCGCCATAAGCGGTGATTCGGGAAGTTCCACTTCAGAAAGAATTTTCCCGGTTCCTATTTGAATCGTCGCGAGATGACCTGGAAAGATCAGAACGTGAGCACGATCGGAATTTACGCGAAGTACCCGAAACGCCTCTCCCCGCTTAATTTCCGCTTTCGCTACACGTTTGTAAACCGACTGGAGATTGGTTTTTGTTAAAAACTCCCCCTCAGCGGTCATCGCGTAAAGATTCCCGTGCGCGAGCGAGTAAAGACCGCCGCGCGGCGTACTCTTTTCCGGAGGCCAAGCGACGGCACCGCGCCAAACGGTTCGGACAGACCCATCGAATTCCAAAACAGCCAGGTCGGGTCCGCCCTCGGGGTGATCGACTGAAATCGCGTAAAACGACTTGCCGGATGCACGGACGGCGAATCGAACCCCGTTGCTCCTCAAGGGGGAAGCCGCCTTTCCAGGGAGCACCCATGTCATCTTTCTGCCATCAGGCAAGGTCGCAGAAAAACGCGTTCCATCTTTCGACAAGCGACCCGCATTTCGCTGTTTAATCCATTCATTCTGAACGAAGATGGTTTCGTCCACCCCCATCGTTTCCACATCGATTTTCCCTCCTCCGACTTCGTGGAACCGGCGGCTATCGCTTCCCCAGGTAATAGTGCCAAGCCGGTCTCCCAAGCTCACAATAGGCCGCCAGTAAGATCCCCGCGCGGGAGAAGAGAATTTTAAATCACCGCCGGATTTTGCGTGCCAAAATTGAAAGTCTGTTCCCTTCCCCTCGAGGCCGGGCATGCCGCGTACGACCCACAGCCCTCCATCGGCGTGCCATGCCGCACCGATTACGCCGCGTTGTGGTCCTTCGGAAATAGCGGTCAGGATAGGGCGTCCGGTCGCCGGGGCCATCATGCGGCGCTCACCCTTAGCGTGAAACATGTAGACCCCGCCATCCAAGGTTTTTATCAACGCTCCCTTCATAGCCTTTTCACGCGCCGCCGCAGAAGCCATATCAACATGGGCCCCCTGATTCCCCTGGAACCATCCGGGTTGATTGACCTTTACGAAAACCACCCCCCGGTTCACGCGGGCCCAAGCGGTTGTAAGACTGAGCAATGAGGCTGTCGCCCCAAACCCTAGAGCCGCTACCGGAATTACGATTCGCTTCCAAGACCGGTTTTCCCCTCGTCCAAGCCAACGGACGACATCGACGACGGCCCAAGCGGTTGCCGCGACGGCAAGCAGAAGGATCATGACGGTTTTCCCGACAAACGGCGCACGGTAGGCGTAAAACAAGTGAAGCGCCCAACCGCCCGCCAAAGAAAGAACCATCGTCCCCGACGCCGCGAGCCCGAGAAATCCGCCGACGATC
>JBFIEP010000494.1:0-2809 GCA_041603335.1 Elusimicrobiota bacterium
CGCCAAACGGCCGGCATCCAGATTCTTATCCCATTGGGGCGGGGACACAATAAGATAAACGCTGGCGAGGGCTTTTGCCCGAGCCGTCTCCTCAAGGGTAGCTGGGGCAGGGTAGCGTACAGAGATGCGTGTAGGGCCGCACGCGCTCAGAGCTAGAACGAGGAGGGGGATCTTCCAATTCCTCACAACGCTATTTCATACAATTGACGGTGCATGGTCAAGAAAGGAAGCAAGCTTTCCCTCTTTGACGTATTCTGCCTGGGGCTCAATGCCATCATCGGGAGTGGGATTTTTCTTTTTCCGGGGATATTGGCCGCACTGGTCGGCCCTGCCTCTATCGTCGCATTTTTGGTTTGCGGGGCGCTGCTCGCGTTGGTGGCACTTTGCTACGCGGAGCTGGGTGCGATGTTTCCCGGAAACGGCGGGAGTTATTTATACGCGCGGGAAGCCTTTGGAGATCATGTCGGGTACGGGGTCGGACTTATTGCCTGGGCGGCGGCAGTCCTAAGTTGGTCGGCCGTCGCGGCGGTTCTGGCCGGTCATCTTTCATTTTTTCATCCGTTTTTCGGGAATGCTCTTATCGGAAAGGCACTCGCCTGTTCCTTGCTCCTTATTTTCTCGGGAGTCAATTGGCGCGGGGTTAAACTCGGGGCCTGGACAGTTGACGGGTTAACGATTGCGAAAATTATCCCGCTCGTCATTCTTGTCATCTGCCTGGTGCCATCAATGGAAACCGCGCGCCTTACTCCCTTCTGGTCGGGAGAAGGACGTTTTCGATATGCGGTTTTTCTCGCTCTCTGGGCATTGCAGGGGTTTGAAGTGGCCCCGATCCCTGCGGGCGAAACCGAAAATCCTCAAAAGGATATTCCGAAAGCGGTTCTAGGATCCCTGCTTTCGGCGGCGGTTTTCTACGCGATTATCCAGACGGTTGTAGTTGCAAGCTTTCCCGGATTGTCAGGCAGTACAGAGCGGCCTCTCGCCGATGCTGCTGAATTCGTTCTTGGGCGATGGGGAGGGATATTGCTCGGAGTGGGGGGAATTATCTCGATGATGGGTTTTGTCGCCGGAGCCGCTCTTGGCGCCCCGCGGTATCTTTCTGCAATCGGTGAACGGTCGCTCAAGGTTTGGCGTTTGGACGCATCCCATCCCCGTTTCGAGACCCCGCACCGGGCCATCGGAGCGACTTGCGGGGCGGCTGTTGCTCTAATCGTTTTTCTTGATTTCTCAAGCCTCATCGATCTCGCCAATCTTGCGGTGGTCAGCCAATACCTCGCCAGCTGTTTGGCATTGATTTCCTTGCGCCGCAGCCGGCCTGACGCGAAACGGGCCTACCGCGTTCCCTTCGGCCCCTGGATCGGGGGAGCCGGAGCAATTGTGTCTTTATGGCTCATAACCAACGTGAAGGGACTGGAGCTTTTGGGGGCACTCGTGGTATTAGGCATCGGCTACACATTGCGTCTCGTCATCGATCGGAGGGAATCATGAAAATTTCTTTGATTCGTGAGGCTCATGAACGCATACGGAGAACTATCCGGGAAACCCCCATTGAGACCTCCTCCTCTTTAAATTCCCTTGTGGGTGCCGAGCTTTTTTTTAAATGCGAAAACCTTCAGCGCGGAGGTTCTTTCAAAATACGGGGGGCGATGAACGCGGTTTTATCCCTTTCCGATAAGGAAATGCGCGGCGGTGTATGCACGCACTCATCCGGAAACCATGCCCAGGCTCTCGCGATTGCCGCCGCGCAACGGCAAGTTCCTGCAACGGTTGTGATGCCCAATAATGCTCCGCTTTCAAAGCAGAAAGCAACGGCGGATCGGGGGGCTAAAATTGTTTTATGCGGCCCAACCCTTGAAGAGCGCGAAGCAGCGTGTGCCCGGGTCCAGCAAGAATCAAACGCGGTGCTGATCCATTCTTCCAGCGATCCCCGCATCATCGCCGGGCAAGGCACCATTGCCTTGGAGATGCTGCAAGCCGCGGGAGACCTCGATGCTATTGTGGTCCCCGTTGGGGGGGGAGGCTTGGCGTCAGGCGTTTGTATCGCCTCCCAGGCGGCAAAGGTTTACGGCGTAGAACCCGAAATGGCCGATGATGCGTTCCGGTCACTGCAAACCGGGGAGCGCCTAGGACCTAGACCCCCGCTGACGGTGGCCGATGGCCTGAGAACCGCACTCTCTGAGCGCACTTTTTCAATTCTGCAGGAGGGTCTAGAGACAATATTCTTAGTCTCGGAAGAGGAAATCCTCGCGGCGATGCGCCTCTTATGGGAACGGCTGAAATTGATCGTAGAGCCCTCCGGAGCGGTCGCGTTCGCCGGGATTCTGCGCCATAAGGAAGTTTTCGCCGGGAAGCGTGTCGGCATCGTGTTATCCGGCGGAAATGTAGATTTGACCGGCGAGACGTTGGGACAATTATTTCGCTAAAATGTTTTTTTGGAGGAAGTTATGACCGAAACCGCAGAAAAATTTGAATTCCAAGCAGAGGTCCAGCAGGTCCTCGATATTGTCATCCGTTCCCTTTATGAAAAACGGGAGGTTTTCCTGCGGGAACTTCTCTCTAACGCCTCCGATGCATTGGATAAGAGACGCTTCGCCGCGCTCACCGATTCTTCTCTCGGCATTGAAGACGCCGAGTATTCCATCAGCCTGGAGCCCGATTCCGAAAAACGAACTCTGATTATCCGGGACAACGGGATTGGCATGAAGCCGGAATATGCCGATCGCATCTTCAAACCTTTTCAGCGACTGCACCGCCGCGATCAGTATGAGGGCACCGGAATCGGGCTGTCCGTCTGCAAAAAGACCGTCGAACG
>JBFIEP010000495.1:0-2786 GCA_041603335.1 Elusimicrobiota bacterium
CGGGCGGTCCCCGCGATGATGCGCATTGCCATGGGTAGAGTCTATCAAACCCTGGCGGCGCGGGCGGAGCCCGGCTACCCTAATTCCGCATGCCCCTCTCCCTGCAGGCGCTCTTTTTTCTATCCGGCTGGACCGGCCTCGTCTACGAGGTTCTCTGGGCAAAATACCTCGCCTTGACGCTCGGGTCGACCGCGGCCGCACATACCTTTGTGCTCGGGACCTTCCTCGGCGGCATGGCCCTGGGCTATGCCGCAATCGGACGCCGCGCCGATAGGCATGAAAATCCCCTGAAGCTCTACGCCCAGCTCGAACTGGCCATCGCCTTTCTTGGAGCCCTAAGCCCCTTCCTATTAGGAAGTAAGTGGGGGCTGATTGTAATTCCCCTGTCAGCCGCCCTGATGGGAGGCACGCTTCCCGCCCTGAGCCGGCGCGGCGCGGTGTCCAATCTCTATTTTCTAAACAGCATCGGGGCCGCGTGGGGATCGCTCTGCGCCGCCTTCGTTTTAATACCCCGCCTGGGACTTGATGGATCGGTCTGGTGCGCCGCGCTGGTCAATGCAGCCATCGCGTCCGTTGCCTTCCAGATGGCGAAAGAACCGGCGCCGGCGCCGAAGCTCCCCGACCCGGAACCCTCGCTTCCGCCGCGCCGCTTATTTTATTTCGTCGCTGCCGCATCGGGATTTATTTCCCTAACGCTTGAAGTCGCGTGGATCCGGATGCTCGCGCTGATTTTCGGATCAACCGTCTACTCGTTTGCGGGGATGCTGGCCGCGTTTATCGCCGGGGTCGGTGCCGGTGCGTGGATTATCGGGCATCCGCGTTTTGCACGCTATAAGACACTTCGGGTTTTGATCGTCATCCAACTTATATCGGCCGCAGCGCTCATGGCGACCTTCCCGTTTTATGAACGGATCGCGTTTCTCCCGATCTGGTTCGATATGAGAGTCGAAGACCGCAAAGGGTTGTTCATGGTATTTGAAACCCTCAAATTTTCGATGAGCTTCATCCTTATGTTTATCCCTGCGGCATGCTTCGGGATGGTGCCGCCCCTCGCCGCGAAAGCGGCGGTGCGCGACGCCGATGAAACCGGAACCCGGGTCGGAGCCGTTTTTTCCTGGAACGCCGTGGGCAACGTGTTGGGAGCCGCGACAGCCGGTCTCTGGCTTCTTCCTCTGCTTGGGATGCAGGGAGTCTTTTACGCCGCAGTCGGTTTACAGGTACTCCTGGGCCTGCTTCTCATCGGGACCGACCAAACCCTGCAGCGGCGCCGCGGATGGATCGGCCTGGTCACTTCGATCACGGCGGCGTTCTTTTTCCTCGCACCGACCTGGAGTCCGCTTCAGATGAGTTTCGGGAGCTTCCGAAAAAAACTGCCGAAGGATATCGGGTTTTCGAGTTATAAAACCGTCCTGAAAAATTTCAAAACCCTCTATCACAAGGATGGGCGGGAAGCGACCGTCTCGGTCATTGAATACAGCGTCGGCGCCCGCGCCCTCAAGGTCAACGGAAAAACCGATGCCTCAACGACAAAGGATCTCCGCACGCAGATCCTAGCCTCGCAGCTGCCGCTTCTCCTCCATGAAAATGCAAAAGATGTACTCGTTATCGGACACGGGAGCGGCATCTCCGCGGGAGCGGCCCTTCTCCATCCAATTAAAAGTATTGATGTCGTGGAACTTTCACCGGAGGTCATTGAAGCGGACCGCTGGTTTGCCGATTTCAACGGACACGCCTTAGCGGACCCCCGCACAAGCGTTCACGTGGAAGACGGGCGGTCCTTTCTTCTAAAAGCGGGAAAGGATTACGACGTCATCGTGTCGGAGCCCTCCAATCCCTGGATGGCCGGAATCGGAACCCTCTTTACGGCCGAATACTACGCACGCGCGCGGCAGCGTTTAAAGCCCGGCGGCATCATGGCCCAATGGTTCCATTTTTACGAGATGAATAACTGGACCCTCCGCCTGGTTCTACGCACCTTCGCTTCGGAGTTTCCGGAAACGTCGGTCTGGATGACGTTCACCGGCGACATCCTGATTTTGGGTTCTGAAGCACCGTTAAAACCCTCCCCCGCCCTTCTCACCCACCGCATGACCAACCCCGCGATTGCCAAGGAACTTAAACGCGCCGATATCGAACACCCCACCACCTTACTCTCACTGCAAATGACGTCGAAGGCTACCATTGCCCAGTTAGCGGGGTCCGGACCGCTGAACCTCGATAGGTTTCCCCGCTTGGAATACGCAGCGCCGCATGGATTCTTCATGCGGCGACGCACAAACCTGCTCTTTCATCAAGACGATGGTGCCGATTCCCAACAGTCGAAGAATTTGGAATTAACGCGGTATTTAGAAACACGCGGAAAACCTCTTTCCAAAGAAGAGTTTAAGGCCATCGACGCCTATCATGGCGCCTACCGGGTAAGGTTCCGGCGGGAACACGCCCGAAAATGGCGAAAGGCCTTTCCCTCGGATATCTCCGCGACCCTTGCCGCTGCACGCGCAGAAGACGACGCACTCAATGTGGCGGCGGCGAGAATCATTATCACAGAAGGACTCAGGCACCATCCCCGTCACCCCGGGCTGCTCGACAAAGCTGCGGCCTATGCCGAAACCGGTTTTTTCAAACAGGGAAATCGTGATGCCGCGGCCGAAGCCCTCGCCTATCTAAAGCGCTTACCGGTTTCAGCCGACGTCCAGCGCAGGAAATCGAAAATCCACCGCGAACTCGGAGAATTCGAGCTCGCTCTCAAGCGCCTGAATTCTGCGGCGCTTATAGCGGAAAAGAAC
>JBFIEP010000496.1:0-2779 GCA_041603335.1 Elusimicrobiota bacterium
CGAGCAGGGCCAGGCCGAGTTCTTCACGCCGCGCATCCATTAAAGAAATTTGTTCGATTGTGGGATTGCCCTGAACGACGGGTTTTCCCCCCAGGCATTCAATTTGGGTTCCGCATTCCTGGGTGCGTTTTTGTTTTATGCGCACCCGGTCGGTCAGGTAGCAAAGATCAACTTGATTGACTTCGGATTTTGGAAGCTTCCTCATTGCCTTAAGCGCTTTGGCTTGGAACTCCGGATCCCGGTCCGCATGCTGGACAAGAAGCCAGGCCGCCTTGGCCCCATCATCGCCTACTTCGGAAATGGTGAACCATTTCCCGCGGCGGGCGTTTAGGATCCGTTTGAGTTCCGCCGTGTGCGGGGGATCGATTTTGTTGAAACGATCCGTGACGTATTCGCCATAGTCTTTATCCTGCTGGGGATTCTTCCAGTGGGCCGTGAGGGCGTTGCGGATAATTTGATCAACCTTCATCATAAACAGAAGACGTTTTTTTATCGCTTCTTTGTCGCGGAGCTTTTTCTTTGGAAGTTTTTTTGCGGCATCGCCGTGCTGCGCGGCAGCCGCAGAGACACGTGCTTCGAGAATGCGAATAGAAGCGGCCGTCTCGTCGGAGATTTCAGAGGCTGCGGGTGCAGTCGCCGAAAAAATAAAAAGTAAAAGAAAGATTACTTGTCGGGCCAAATTTGCGAGAGCGGAAGTTCAGGCTCGCTCTTGTCTTCGATCGGATTGATTTCGGGCATCGCAACCGGTTTCATTTTAAGGGGAATAATCGGGATTGCTTTTCGTCCCGGTCTTCCTGCAGATTGGATCTTTGGTTTTTCTTCGATTTCGACTTTCGGTTTCGCGTGATGTTTGCGTCCGGAAGTTTTTCCTTCAAAGCGCAGGATATCGCCGGGTTGGCAGTCGAGGACTTCACAAATTTTTTCGAGAGTTGAAAAGCGGATCGCTTTTCCTTTTCCCGTTTTTAAAATGGATAGGTTCGCGAGCGTGAGCCCGACCTTCTTTTGAAGCTGCGTCAACATCATTCCACGGTCCAGTAATACGCTTTCGAGTTCCACTTTTATAGGCATACGGGATTACACCAAATATTTTTTTATCGGAAAACAAGAAATCTTTCGCACTTGCCTCCTTAATCCGTTTCATTTATCATTCCGCCATGACCCGAATTCTACTTTCCCTTTCTTTGCTGATTCCCTTTGTTGGTTCGGTCTCTGCCGGCCAGGAAGACACCGTTCGGCGCCGGGATGCCGCCCCTGCGAAATTTTGGATGCAGCGGTATCCGATCCGGCAGTTTTCATCGACGGCCCACATTGACCTTGAGGTCGCGGACTTTGATTGGTGCTATAAGCAGGTGCGTAAGTTCATTAAAAAGTATGAAGGCGCACAGCCGTCTGCGATCACGCGTTCGCCGGAAGATACGGTGAAGTATCAGCAGTTTTCCGTCGTCTTTGAGCGAAAAAAAGCCGCAAAGATAATAGCGCGGCTTCGAAAGTTGGGGACGGTGCGCCGCGAATCGCAGAATGAAATTCTAAGTCCCGAGATCCCGCGTGAAGCCGGGACTAAGCTTGCCCAGCTGGAGATGGAGCGGGCCGCGGGCAAGGATAACCTTCGCGCGCTTTCTTCAGTGCGGGCGGTGCTTGATGAACTGATGGGGCATTTAAAAGAGGCCTTGGACGCTTATGAGTCGTCAAAGGACAAGGTGCTTGTAACGATTATTATTGAGCAGACCGGCGCGTGAGGCGGGCGTTGTGGTTCGTTTTGGCGGGGTTAGCCGCGGGGTGCCTGCCCGAGCTCCCTTATCAGGAAACTAAAAATTTAGCGCTGTTAACGCCCCCTGCCGCTCCTTCGGGAATAAGAAAAATTCCACTAAGTTTTCCAGTAGAAATTGTAAATAGCCGTCGGGTGAAATCCATGAGAATGGAGGTTTTTCGCGCGGGCGGCATCAAGGTGCGGGGAGAGGCGGTTTCTTCCTTGAAGAGTTATCACTCTAAAATCGAATTGGATGTCCCGGTATTTTTAATTCGGCATTCTTCGGCAGGTCTTATGCTCGTGGGAACGGGATTATCGCCTAAAAAACAAAGGCGAAGAGAAAACCTCCTGGATGCCTTCCTTCCGTACGCTTTTAAGTATCGGCTGAAAAGAAAAGAGGATATCGTAACCCAGCTGGCTCGTTCCGGGGTCGCCGTTGATGAAATTAAGTGGATTTTCCTGCCTTATTTGGATATTGATACGGCGGGTATGCTTGAGGCGTTTCCGGAAGCGACCGTGGTCGCTTCCCGAGCTGAATGGGAGTATCGCCGATCCATGGAAAGTGCTGTGAAATCAAGCAATTTTCTTGATCCATCCGTCCTGGAGAAGACCGCTAAGATGCAGTTAGCCGATGTCGGTTTGGCCCCCGCGTTCGGGTCATTTGAGAACGGGTTGGATTTCTTTGGGGATGGTTCGCTATTTCTCGTGTCTCTCCCGGGGCGAACTCCGGGAAATATGGGATTGTGGGCCAACCTCGATGAGGGGCCGGTTTTCATGACCGGTGGGGCGACCTACGTGGTTGATAACTATCTTGATCTCGCGCTCCCGGTCAAAGGCAAGTTGAAGGATCTGAAAGACTACTGGCGCAGTCTTCACATCATCCGGACGATGCGTAAGGCGATGCCGCGTTTGCAGATTTTTGCCGGCTCCGATTTGAGTTCGCTCGCGGTCCCGATTCGTGACGACCTCACTGTTCACAAGTAGTCGTCCCGGAGTGAAACATTTGAAACATTCGGAGAGCGAATGTTTCAA
>JBFIEP010000497.1:0-2772 GCA_041603335.1 Elusimicrobiota bacterium
GGTGCGGGAGGCGTGGGCTGCGCGCTTGCCTCCCGTCTTCTTGCCGATGGTGCGAAGGTGGCTCTTTGGGATATAAACCGGGAGCGCCTCGACGAGACTGTCGCCGCGCTTGAGGGTGAGGTAAAGGGCTACATCGTGGACGTGACCGATCCTAGCGCGGTTCGTGAGGCGGCCAAGACGGTCGAAAACGAATTGGGGCCGGTTGATATTCTCGACAATAACGCCGGGATCGTGACCGCCGGAGATCTGCTTGATGCCGACGATGCGGATCTCAATAGAACCATTGATGTTAACGTGAAATCTTTTTTGTGGTGCACGCGAGCGTTTCTGCCCGGGATGATTTCAAGGAATTCGGGGCATCTCGTCATGACGGCTTCGGCGGCGGGAATGCTGGGCGTGCCGGGCATGGCCGTTTACTCGGCCAGCAAGCATGCGGTGATCGGTTTAGGCGAATCGATTCGTCTCGAGCTCGGTAAGAAAGGGGTGAAGGGAGTTGGGGTGACGATTGTGTGTCCCGGTTTTATCGATACAGGAATGTTTACGGGTGTGAAGCCGCCCTTGTTTACTCCCTGGCTGACCCCCGATAGTATTGCCGACCGGATTATTAGCGGAATTCGCAAAAACTGCGTCTATGTTCGCGCTCCGTTTATGATCAAGCTCATCCCGCTGTTGACGGCCATCCCCTGCGTTGGATTTTTGGACATGCTTGGAGGATTCATGGGCATGAACGAGTCTATGGACACGTTCGCGGGGCATAAATAAGAACCGTTATTCCGGCTTGAGCGTCGGAAAGAGAATGACTTCGCGGATAGACGGATTGCCGGTAAGCAGCATCACGAGGCGGTCGATCCCGAAGCCGATGCCGCCTGTGGGAGGCATCCCTTGTTCCATGGCTTCTACAAATTCCTCATCCAATAACTCCGCTTCATCGTGGCCTTCGTCTTTTTGGCTTGATTGTTCGGCGAAGCGTTCCCGCTGATCGACGGGATCATTAAGCTCTGTGTAGGCGTTGGCCAGTTCCATGCCGGCGACAAAGAGTTCAAAGCGTTCACAGAGTGATTCGTCGATGGTTCCGTCGGCATTCTCTTTGCACTTTGCCAACGGCGTTATTGCCGTGGGGTGGTCAAAGACAAAGGTTGGAACGATGAGGAGCGGTTCAATCTTCATCTCAAAGATGCGGTCGAAGATTTTTGCGTCGGGAATTCCATCGACGCCTTCGAGTCCGAGTTTTTTGGCGAGCGCGAGGAGTCCGTCGCGGTTAAAGCCTTTTCCTTTTAGAACATCATGGATGTCGGCACCGCAATGTTCCTTCCAGAGTTCCGGCATGAAGGCGCGCTTGTACGGAGGTTTGAGGGAAATCTCCTGTCCCTTGTACTCAACCTTATCAACGCCGACGGCTTCCGTTGCGTCGGACATGATTTTTTCGAAGAACGCCGCCATTCCGTTGTAATCGGTATAGGCTTGATAGGCCTCGACCGTCGTAAATTCCGGGTTGTGGGTGGTATCAATGCCTTCATTGCGGAAAATCCGGCCGATCTCATATACAGCCGGGTAGCCGCCGATGATGAGCTTTTTAAGAGGAAGTTCGGTGGCAATGCGCATCACGAGGTTCGTTCCGAGTGCGTTGTGCTTAGTCTCAAAGGGGCGCGCCGTGGCGCCGCCTGCTTGGTGCAGAAGGATCGGCGTTTCCACTTCGAGAAAACCAAGTGATTCGCATGTCTTGCGAATTGAAGATAAAAGTTTCGAGCGGGTTACGAAAACCTTGCGGACCTCGGGGTTGGCGATCAGGTCCAGGTGGCGTTTGCGGTATCGTGTATCGGTATCCTTCAGGCCATGCCACTTTTCCGGGAGTTCGCGGAGGGCTTTGGACAACAAGGTAAGTTTGTGAACTTCAACGGTAATTTCACCGGTCTTCGTTTTAAAAATAGTTCCCGTGACGCCGATGAAATCACCGGTGTGGACCCTTTTTTTGAAAAGATTGTAGCTGCCCTCTTTGTCGAGTTCATCCATGACGTCCCGCTTTAAATAGAGCTGAAGCTTGACGCCGTCGTCGAGAATGTGAAAAAAGGCGGCCTTGCCCATCACGCGGGTTTGCATGACGCGCCCGGCAACCTGAACACGCTTGTCGGTTTTTTCTTCTTCTTTTAGAGAGGTTCCGTAGGAATTGGCCACTGCGGCGGATACTCGATTTTCCCAGCCATCCCATCGGTGGGGGTACAAAGAAACTCCAGCCTCCGCTAACTCGCGGGACTTGGTCTGTCGCGCATTCTCTTCCATTACTTGGATGTGTCTCCCGCGAGGATGCTCACGATTAATTCCCGCAGCATCTTCGGATCAAACGGTTTTTGTACATAGGCCGCTACATTCGGCGCCATCTCGAAGAGATCACGCATCTTCTGTCCCTTCGCCGTAAGGACGAGAATCGGAATTTTCATCGTCTTCTCCTCCTTCTGTAGGCGGTTGTTGAGTTCGTAGCCGTCCATGATGGGCATCATGATATCGAGCACGATTAAATCGGGTTTGACGACTTCGTTCGAGGGCGGTTCAACACCGAGTTTCTCGAGCGCAATCACCCCGTTGCCGGCTTCGTTGACCGTATGGCCGTCTTTTTCAAGGATGAAGCGGAGTAGGGTTACGATTTCGGGTTCGTCATCTACGACGAGTATGCGTGCGCCTTGATGAATCATTGTTGATGGTCTTTACAAAGCCCTTCAAGGGAAAAGTTTTCCAGGAAAGTTGAAACAGGAAGGCCAACCGTAATGGTGACTTTGA
>JBFIEP010000498.1:0-2769 GCA_041603335.1 Elusimicrobiota bacterium
ATAGGTAATGGGTGTAGGCCAAGGGTTTTCCGTATAGAAGTTCCGCCGCGTTAAGGCCCCATGGGCGCGACCCGCTCCAGGAGTAGAGTGCCGCGCTTTGCTGAGGGTTTTCACCATAATGAAGTTCGGTGGATTTTTTTAAAGACACAATCATTTCGTCGGGCTGCTCCGGAACAGCGACCGCGGCTCTTAGGTGCTGCGAGACCGTCGAGTCGTAATAAGAAACGTAGGCAAAGGCCTTTGACGCAAGACCCTTGCTGCGTTCGAGGGTGAGGCCTTTGCCTCCCCGGAGGATTTCCAGGACAGGACTATAGTCGCTGGGGTCGCAGAGGGTGATAACGTGGTGGTAGTTTCTCGCCGATGCCCGAAGGAGTGCGGCTCCGGCGACGTCGAGAAAATCAACGATCTCCCCTTCCTTCAGTGTCCCGGATTCAAGTACCTGGGAGAGGGGATAGAGGGTCACCGCGACGAGATCGATCGGAGGAATTTTTTCCCGATCAAGACTGCGCATTTGGTCGCCGTCTTTTCGGTCCGCAATCACTCCGCCGAAGAGTTTTGGGTGGAGTAAACGGACTCGGCCGCCGCAGATGTCGGGATACCCTGTCAGGTCGGAAACCTCTTCAATGGGGACGCCGCTATTGCGAAGGGTTTTGGAGGTAAGTCCCGAGGTCAGTAATCGGTAACCCGCATTGTGCAGGCCTTGGGCGAATTCTACGATTCCTGTCGTGTCGGCAACACTGAGGAGAGCGGTTTTTTTAAATTGGTGTTCCGGCATTAGGAGCCAATCAGTTGCTTAAATGCGTCTTCGTCGAGAGTCGTAACGCCTAGTTTTAAGGCTTTTTTCGCTTTTGATCCAGGCGCGGTCCCAACGACAACGAAAGATGTTTTCTTTGAAACGGAACCGGTCGCTTTCCCGCCGCGTCTGCGGATTTCGGCCTCGGCTTCTCCGCGCGTCATGGATTCCAGTTCGCCGGTGAAGACGAAGGTCTTTCCGGAAAGGGCTCCGCCTGAGGGGGACGCGTCGCGGGGTTCTTCGAAGTTTAACTCGGCTTCCTTTAGCGAAGCAATCAGGTTTTTCGCCCCGTGAGAGGAGAAATAATCGGATACGCTCTTCGCCACGATGGGGCCGATCTCGGAAATGTTTTCGAGCGTCTCCTTGTCGGCATCTACGAGTTTTTGGAGGTGCCCGAAGTGAGCCGCCAGGTCACGCGCGGTTTTCTCGCCCACCTGGGGAATGCCCAACGCAAACAATAATTTAGAAAGCGGTTTCTTCTTCGAGGCTTCAATCTGTTGGAGGAGCTTATCCGCTTTCTTATCCTTGAATAAATCGAGCTTAAGAAGATCTTCCTTGGTGAGCGTGTAGATGTCTCCGATGTTTTTTAACCGTTTCCCGGCGAGTTGCTTGATCACGACTTCCCCAAACCCTTCGATGTCGAGACCATCGCGTGAGGCGAAATGGAAGATCGCCCGTTCGAGTTGGGCCGGGCACGAGGGGTTAGTGCAGCGATAGGCAACCATGCCGTCTTCTTTTATTACCGGCGACTCGCATTCAGGACACTTTTTTGGGGGGAGGATTTTCTTTTTTCCCGAATGCTTGACAACCTTAATGACCTTCGGAATGACTTCTCCGGCGCGTTCGATCAAAACGCTGTCGCCGACTTTTACTTCAAGGCGTTCTATCTCTTCAAAGTTGTGAAGGCTGGCCGAGGAGATCGTGACTCCGGAGAGGAAGACAGGTTTTAAAACGGCGACAGGTGTAATGGTTCCGGTTCGCCCCACGGAAAAATTAACGTCTTCAATGAGAGTTGTCGCTTGTTTCCCCGGATATTTAAGGGCCATCGCCCAGCGGGGGCTTTTATTCGTCTGCCCCAGAATCGCCTGGTGATCGCGGGAGTCCACCTTGGCGACGAGTCCGTCGATTTCATACGCGAGGGATTCCATTTTACCCCGGAACTCTTCATAAAAGGCGATGACAGCATCGATGCTTGAAACCCGCTTTCTGACTTCCGTTACCGCGAATCCGAGTTTTTGGCACGCGGTCAGGAAACCGGAGTGGGTCGGATAGTCATCACCGCCTTCGACACGCCCGAAGGAGTGCGCAAAAAAGCGTAGTCGCCGCGTGGCGGTAATGCGGGAATCTTTCTGGCGAAGTGAGCCGGAGGCGCAGTTGCGGGGATTGACGAAAGGGGGCTTTCCTTCTTTTCTTAGGGCCGCGTTCGTTCTCTCGAACTCGGCTTTTTCCATATAAACTTCTCCCCGAATCTCTAGAAGCTTGGGGGGATTCTTCGTGTTGAGTTTGAGGGGGATTGCCCGGATTGTGCGGATGTTAGCCGTTACATCTTCTCCGGACTTGCCGTCGCCGCGAGTCGCCCCTCTGACGAGCGTGCCGTTTTCATAGGTCAGTGAGAGGGATAATCCGTCGATTTTCGCTTCGATGGAGAAGGAGGCTTTTTTATCACCGAGAACTTTTTTAACCCGGTCTCCCCAGGAAACGATATCGTCCGCGTTGTAGGAGTTGTCGAGCGAGAGCATCGGAAGGGCATGTCTGACTGATTTAAAATCGGAAGACGCCGTTCCGCCCACGCGCTGGGTAGGGGAATCGGGAGTAATGAGTTTTGGATTGGCACGTTCCAAGGCCTCAAGTTTCTTAAGGAGTTTGTCGTATTCCTCATCCGAGATAATCGGATCATTGTCGACATAATACCGCCGATCGTGCATGCGTATTTCTTCCCGGAGTCCCGTGATTTGATCGGTAGGTGTCAGGCTTTG
>JBFIEP010000499.1:0-2765 GCA_041603335.1 Elusimicrobiota bacterium
AATTTATCCGCAAATATCAAATTGCTCAAATCGTTTCCATTTTTATCTTTGTATTCCAATAATGCTTCTACTTCCACTTCCTCCAATGGCAAAAAAGACATAAAACTTGCCGCCCACGAGAATCCAAAAATCCTCCTTCGGATTCGGCTTAAAATAAAACGCCAACAGAAAAGTAGCGATGATAATCGGCGTCCCGATATGCTCCATGCGCGTCCAGGCAAACCAGGATATGATCAGCGGACATATTACGGCAAAGGCCCAATACCCGTAAATAGCCCGATCTCCGACAAATCTTCCGTATTTCTCCTTAGCCTGAACCGACATCCGGTCAATAATCAAGGTGCCTAACGGCCAAGCCGGGATAATCCAAAGCGGGGGCGTTTCCTTGGTGTAATACGTCCAAAGCCCTGTCTGCGTCCCCCAGGATTCGATAAGGAATCCCCCGATGCAGGCGATAAGGAACATCGTCGCGTCTTTTTGGGGTGTTATCTTTGTGGGGATAACCCGCATCGTGAGAATTAGAATTCCCCCGAATAAGACGACCTCTCCCAGAAGCCATAATACCCGTGCGGGGTGGGACTGAAGACCGCGGACGGTGTTGTTAAAGGCGCCGGTGACTAGATCCCAACGACTGAGCGCTATCATCGCGATCAAAACAGCGATGCCCAACGTATAGTAGATTTGTTCCTTATTGATAGGCCTATTCCCGCCCATACGCTAGTATAGGCGGAACACGAGGCTTTAACCACTAGGCCCAACAGACTCCTCTTTTTGCCCGTCCGACTCAGGTGAATCCCTTGATATCTTCCTACCATTGAGCCAATGGCATTAACCGGCGCCGCAGCGCTCGCCTTCCTGATAATCGCCCCACAAGGCGCGATCGCCGCCGTAAACACGCGCGTTCCCGGTGTTCGACGCATCGGCTCTGTCGCAGGGTTCCAATACTCCCGGCAATCACTCCCCCTATTGACTCCCGGCCTTCACCTGACACCTACCCTTAACGTCTCTCTCCCTATTCCCACGGCACCCGTACAGCTATTTGATAATCAGCACCAAGAAAGGAAAGTCATGCGCCCTGTCGCCGTCAACGCCGCTGTTTCTCAAGCGGAGCTGCCCAAAAAACGGGGACTTGTCGAATATGGACGCAAGATCGGCCGCTTTGCCAAAAAAATCAAAAAACTGTCCCGTAATTCGAACGGGAATTGGAAACTCTTTTGGGATGGACTGAACAATAAGGAACGCTATCAAGTATCTCCGCTTTATGGACATCCCGCAACGACTGTCGGCGGTGATGTTATCGCTCCCAACGCGGTTCCGGGCTACACCGCAATATTTAACGGCGATGTC
Organism: Elusimicrobiota bacterium; assembly: GCA_041603335.1. GTDB lineage: Bacteria > Elusimicrobiota > Elusimicrobia > UBA1565 > UBA1565 > UBA1565. Next base: position 1,348 of record JBFIEP010000499.1, read on the forward strand.
GAAATCCAACCCGACGGTTCCTGGCTCGGTGTATTTCGCATGGCGCGGGACGGTTATTTCCGTTCGAAAACCAATAAACGCGAGCTTCGGCCCTATCTTTCTGATTTAGGGTGGTTCACAAGTACGGATGAAGGGGAAAATTGGGAATTCAAGGGACTCGCCGCCGTTGCGGGTGCCAACGAAGGAGCCTTTGCGGCAAAATTGGAATTAAAGGCCCAAGGCCATCGCGATGATAAGGTGCGCTACCCCAATCCGGGCGCGCTGAAGTGGCATGACAGCCAGATCATTCCTATCGAACGGACGCTGCAGGGCCTCTACAATAAAGCACCAAACGTCCCGATAGACCGGGGCAATGTTCTTGAAGACGGCAGATTCATGTCGGTGCGAAATTCAAAGGGTAAGCTTGAAAAATTTCTTTTCACCACACAGATTGCAGCAGGACATCTCGACCCGCGTATTGGCGGACCGACACCGCCCCTTTATCGCATGGCGGCCCTTGAAAGAATCGACGATGGATTATCAATGCCGCAAGTTTTTGGGCCTTCCGAGAATAAAGACACATGGGTTCTAAATGTTGCCCTCAGCCGCGCACAAAAGCGGCAAATGAAAAATACCTCCCGCCTGCTGGGGATCAAACTAAACCCGAAAGCCCCCCACCCCGTAGCGGTCGCATTGCGGCTGCGCGGCGAGGTGCAGCTTGTGCCGCTCGATTCACTTGAGCGAATGTTCTCCTTGAGTCACGAGGATTGGCAAAAGATCGGCTCCTGCAGCGGCTGCTACTCGACAATTTTATCCCCCTCAAAGGGTTATCGCAGTGTAGGAAGCAATGACCAACCCAAGCCGGTGGCCAATCGCCCCGGATTGTTTTGGCATTTCTATCATCAGACCGGTGACACGGAAGATTTGCCGTACTCGACCTGGGTTGAAATCCTTGACGCGTCAGGCCACCCGAAATACAGACTCCCCTACGCCATCGAAGAACCTAATGCTTATTACTACCGGTTCGGCGATATTCCCAATGTTGTGTTTAACTCGGGGAATGTTTATTCAAACGGCACCATCACGCACGTGAACGGCGCTGCGGATAAGACGGTTGCCCTTTCCCGCAGCAATGAAGGCGAGCTGCTTGCCGAAGTGATGCGCTTTCCGGTCCGATAGCTCAATAATAGGCGGAAGCCGTTAAATCCGCAGTGCAACCGCATGCGGCCCGAACATCGGCCAGCGGCGACTCGGGCGTGGCTTTTCGACATGGGGAGGAGCAAGGGGCGGAGCGATCAGGCGGCCCCATAGATCGGCAACATCTTCCTTTACGATCGCGTTGGCATCCTGGATATCCTCTTTCCGTCGAGAAAGGCTGTCTTCGACAACGCCTTTTAATCCGTCAAGATCATAGAGATAGACACCCTCAACCTTTCCCG
>JBFIEP010000500.1:0-2757 GCA_041603335.1 Elusimicrobiota bacterium
AGGCATGGGGCGGTCGCACAAGGTGATCTATTAGTTGTTTTTGGAGGCAATACAGGGGGAGGCGGAACAGACAACATCTATACGGCTCGCTTCACTGAGTCGGGGCAGTTGGATTCCTGGGAGCTTTCTGATAAGAAGCTGCTTGCCGTTAATAATTCGGCGCACGGTGCTGTGGCCAATAACCACATGATCGTCACCGCCGGTATGTTGACGATCCCTGGGGCAAACCTACCCAATGATCTGGTCAATGTCGCGTCGCTTGGCGGTACGGATGGTGTACCGTCTGAAGCGACGATAGAGGCGATTCCCAGTGCACCGCTGGCGGAAGGAAGTCATTCTCTAACGCTTGCGGCGGAAGATCGTGTTGGCAACGGGGAAGAAACGACAATCTCCTTTACGGTTGATTCGGTATCGCCAGTCGTGTCGTCGTTTGTTGGCGCGGGTAAAGATTTGCAGGCGACCGGGTTATCTTGGATTCCTTCCGCTCGCCCGGCATTCACTGCTTCCTTTATAGACCCAGCACCGGGAACTGGAATCGACACCGCTCAAACACGCTTGGAGCTCGACACGGTTGATGTCACATTAGACGCTATTATTGGGGGAAATTCCCTGACCTATACGCCGAGCGCAGATCTCGGCGAGGGACCGCACAATCTTACGCTGACTCTTTTTGATTTAGCTGGAAATGAGACGAGTGTCCCGATTGAATTCGGCGTCGATACGGCGACCCCGACGAACACGGCATTTACGCCGGAAGACGGTGTTGTTTTAGGTTCTGCACCAGTCTCTTTGTCTGCAGTGTTTGAAGAGGAGCTTTCGGGTTTGAGCACGACGACGGCGCGGTTTATGATTGATGGGTCGACCTTGTTGCCGACAGCGGTTGAATTTGGAGGGAGTGCCGACCTCGGCGACATCGTCTCTGGTACACCAATCCCCAAACCGCTTTTCGGCAGCAGTGTCCTGTCGTTTAAAGATTGGGTCTATGTCATCGGCGGGTTCGATGGTTCCTCCCAGCAGAACACTATTTACCGCGCGCACGTCGCTGCTGATGGCACCGTCGGTGATTGGATCACAGAGGGACAGACATTGCCTAATCTCCATAATGATTCGTCTGCGGTGATTCACAACGGACGCCTGTACGTCATCGGGCTGTTTACCCCGTCGGTAGATTTCGCAGACATCCTGCCTGACGGCAGCTTGGGTTCCTTCACTACAGGAAATCCTTATGAGGGCGGGGAATCTTCCTATTGGACCGGAGCGGGAGTTGTTCAGGCTTGCGGGCCCTTCCTTTATGTCATGGCGGGCAGTCCTTTGGGAGCGCGCGTTCGGGTAAGCCGCTTGGACGGGGATGGGGTTCCAGGGCCTTGGCGTGATACCGACGAACCTCTTCCCCAAAGCACGGGATACATGCCGGTGGTGGAACGCAAGGGCAAGCTCTATGTGTTCGGGGGGCGCAACCCTGCAGGAGGGACTATTCACTCGGAGGTTTGGGTTGGAACCCCTAATAATAATTTGGGCGATTTGACGTGGACTACCGCCGGTTCGATGCCGGTCGGGCTTGTTAGGCATGGGGCGGTCGCACAAGGTGATCTATTAGTTGTTTTTGGAGGCAATACAGGGGGAGGCGGAACAGACAACATCTATACGGCTCGCTTCACTGAGTCGGGGCAGTTGGATTCTTGGGAGCTTTCTGATAAGAAGCTGCTTGCTGTTAATAATTCGGCGCATGGTGCTGTGGCCAATAACCACATGATCGTCACCGCCGGCATGTTGACCATTCCCGGGGCAAACCTACCGAATGATCTGGTCAATGTAGCACCTCTTGGCGGAAACGGAGCGCTGACCGTGTCGTTTAGTGCGTCTTCCGCGAGCCTTGCTGAAGGCAGTCACGCGTTTAGAACAGAGATCGAGGATTTGGCAGGCAATGTCGGCTTCTCGGAGAGTTCCTTTTCGGTGGATTTGACCCCGCCTGAGAGTTGGTTATCTGTCGATGGAGGCTCGCGAACGTTTGGCGAGACGCTTTATGTGCGCGGTCAGTTCCCGATCTCTATTAATGCCGTCGATGCCCTTGCCGGTGTGGCAGAGTCGCATTTCCAATTGGATGCTGGCGGGTTTAATCCGTTTGCAGCACCCTTTACCTTGGCCGATGGCAGCCATTCCGTTGATTTCTTCTCGACCGATCTCGTCGGAAATATCGAAGCCGCAAAACAAGAAACGGTGGTCGTCGATAAGACCGCACCTCCCGCCGTTTCTGATTTAGGCGGGATATCGTTAAGCTCGACGTCGGTTCGGTTGACCTTTTCCGGAACCGAGGAACTTCTCGACGCGGCAGCGCGGGTTCACTACGGTGTGGACCTGGTTTCTCCCTTAATAATCGAGGTTAATCTTTCGGCTTTAACTTTGGGTGCTGCACGTGATGTTCTAATTGAGGGACTTGCCGATTCAACGACCTATCAGTTCGCGCTGTTTCTACGCGACACAGCAGGAAATTGGTCGGATGCTTCGAATGTTGCAGAAATCCAAACCCGTGTTGTTTCCGTCTCGACCAACGGAGTCGCCACGATTACAGCTCCCGAACCCATAGCGGTCGAGATTGTTTCGATTGAAGTCGCAACTGAGCCGTTTACCGTAGCGGTCGATGAGCAGGCGATCTCCCCGGTTACTAATGAGTTCTATGAATTTGAAGAAGGTCTTGTTTTTCCGCCTGACGATCCGGCGATTATTTCGTTCTCGTTTGATCCTACGATCATCGATTCG
>JBFIEP010000501.1:0-2756 GCA_041603335.1 Elusimicrobiota bacterium
AAGCGGTGGCGATGGCGTTCTTGAATTAGCTGGGTTTTATAGCAACGTGAGGCGAGGCTTCCCTTTTTCAGCTGACAGTCATAGGAGCCCAACCGCATCGTCGCGCCCTTGTCCTCGATATTTTTCTGCTCGGGAAGAAGATCGATGACGGGATACCGCGTGTTCTCATCGAATTCGGTCGAATTCGCCGCCTCCAGCTTAAGGACATTGCGTGCAAATTCAATAACGGCTAATTGCATCCCCAGGCACAATCCGAAATAGGGGATATCATTTTCCCGGGCAAAGCGGATCGCCGCCAGCTTCCCTTCAATTCCCCGATCACCGAAACCGCCGGGGACGAGGACTCCATCAGCCTTTTCGAGCTTTTCTTCCATTCCCGCAAGACCTGTATCCACGTATACAATCCGCACCTTTGCGTCATTAGCCAAACCGCCGTGCATGAGAGCCTCATTGACCGATTTATAGGCGTCTTTAAGCTCGGTGTACTTCCCTGCCAAGGCGATCGTAACCTCTTCTCGAGGATTTGAGACTTTATTGACCAACTTCTTCCACATGTCGAAATTCTTTGTCGAAGCCCGCAAACGGAGATGCATGAGGATCTGTTCATCAACCCCTTGGTCCTGAAAAACAACGGGGACGGCATAAATTGTGCTGACATCCGGTGCTTCAATAACAGCTTCCTTGTGTACGGACGTAAACATCGCGATCTTCGCTTTGATTTCCGGCGTTAAAGGCTTTTCACTGCGGCAAATGAGCATATCCGGATTAAGCCCGATTTCCCGCATTTTCCCGACAGAATGCTGCGTCGGTTTTGTTTTAAGCTCCTCGGAGGCACGAATAAACGGAAGGAGGGTCACATGAACGAACATGACGTTTTCCTTTCCAACTTCAATCGCATGCTGGCGAGCCGCTTCTAGGAAGGGCAGGGACTCGATGTCACCGACTGTGCCTCCAATCTCGATTACAACGATATCATTGCCTTTCGCCGGGTGACGAAAGCGCTTTTTGATTTCATCGGTGATATGGGGAATCACTTGGACGGTATTACCCAAGAATTCTCCACGCCGTTCCTTGCTGATGACGGTCTCGTAGACCTGGCCGGCCGTAAAATTATTAATGCGGTGCATATCGACGTTCAGAAAGCGTTCGTAATGCCCCAGGTCCAAATCGGCTTCGGCACCATCCTCGGTAACAAACACTTCTCCGTGCTGGTAAGGGTTCATCGTGCCGGGATCCACGTTAATATAGGGATCGCACTTAATCATCGTGACCGTTAAGCCCCGTGATTTCAACAGCTTCGAAATCGATGACGCGCTGATACCCTTGCCCAGCGAACTCACAACACCGCCCGTCACGAAAATGTACTTAGCCATTACCCCTCCGGGTGGATTTTAATCGTCGACGGGCTGCTCTTAAATCAGCAGCCGTGTCGATCGCAATCGTTTTGTCTGAAACCTTCACTGCACCGATAGTCATTCCATCTTCAAGCGCACGTAATTGTTCAAGTCTTTCCGACTTCTCAAGACTGGAAGGTTTGAGAGCGACGAAGCGCTTGAGCGCCTCCCGTCGGAATGCATAGAGTCCGATATGCTGGAGCGGGTCGCCGCCGTTGGGAACCGCCGAACGCGAAAAATAGAGACAGCGACCGTCTGCCCCCATCACCGCTTTAACGACACTCGGTTCCCGAGCGGTATTTTTGTCCGTAGGAACAACCGCTGTAGCGATATCAAATTTTCCTTTCGCGGCAAGGTCTGCAGTCTTTCGGATTGTCGAGGGGCGGATAAAAGGTTCGTCTCCTTGAAGATTCACGATGACCCGGAATTTACGACCCAGGGTTTTTTCAATCATGAGGGCAGCCTGGCTCACACGATCGGTTCCTGAAGGGCAGCGGGGGGATGTCAGAACCGCTGTCCCCCCAAGCCGCTCAATCGTTTCAAGAACTTCCTGATCATCGGTGGCAACAACGACGGCACCGCAATCGGCCTTAACCGCCGCACGGCGGACACGTTCAACAACAGGCAAGCCCCCAAGATCCGCGAGGACCTTCGCGGCGAGGCGGGTTGAGCCGCGGCGCGCGGGTATCACGACGAGACAATTTGAGTTCCGGCGGAGAAAAGGCTTCATACACGTCTCCGGATTTCTGAGGCGGTAATTGTCGCTGTCCCGAGCTTAGCGACCGCTATGCCGGCTGCGACATTCGCCAAGTATGCTGCTTCTTCAAGCCGGGCCTTTGAAGCGAGCGCTAAAGCCATTGTGCCAATGACCGTGTCTCCCGCACCCGTAACATCGAAGACCTCACGGGCCTCGGTGGGGATATGCCACACCCGGGAGGGGGAACGCTCAAATAGGGTCATGCCGCGTTCCCCTCTGGTAACAAGGACAGAGCGGAGACGGAGACGCTGCAAGATTTTCTTCCCTAAGGAGAGAACCGCGTTATCGTCTTCGCGAACGGGTAGGCCTAAACCGCCCCACGCTTCATGGATATTGGGCGTCATGCAATCAACGCCGCGATAGCGCAGAAAGTGTTCGACCTTAGGATCAACCAGGACGGGAATTTTAGCGCGATGGGCGGCTTTAAGCGCTGCCGAGACCGCCGATTGCGTCACAATCCCTTTGCCGTAGTCTGAAATAATTAAAGCGTCAGCCGAAGAAAGAGACGCCGTAAGACGCTTCATTAATTCCCGTTGGGAAGCCGCAGTAAGAGGCTTTAGGGTTTCACGATCAAACCGAACAACCTGCTGGTGCTCGGCAACCAC
>JBFIEP010000502.1:0-2753 GCA_041603335.1 Elusimicrobiota bacterium
ATCTCCGGGGCGCCCTCGCGCCTCCCGCAAAAATCGCACGGGTGTGGAGCGGCCTAAGGGGGCGCGTTACGTTCCGCAGAAAGTCAGGGCGGAGGTTTGGAAGCGAGACGAGAAGCGTTGTACGTATGAGGGACCTGACGGGATCCGATGCACAGAAACAAGCCGGCTCGAATTTGACCACATCGTCCCCTGGGCGCTCGGCGGCACCTCGCACGATCCCCGTAATATTCGCTTGTTGTGCCGGGGGCATAATCAAGTTCGCATTCCTGACGGTTTTAAGCGGTAGCCTTGCTGGCCAATTTCTAAATAGAATCTCCTTACACCCCCCGTTAGGAGATTCTGATGACTGCAACCGCTTCTAAAGCTTTACCCCACGGACGTATCCATAATTTTTCCGCCGGACCCGGCGCGATGCCGCTTCCGGTCCTCGAACAGATCAAGGAAGAACTGCTTCATTTGCCGGGCGCGCGAGCCTCCGTACTTGAAATCAGTCACCGCTCGAAAGACTTCGACCGGATATTGAGTGAAACCGAAGCCGACCTCCGCCGTTTGTACGGCATTGGTCCCGATTTCAAGGTGGCGTTTTTGCAGGGGGGGGCGAGTCAGCAGTTTGCGATGGTCCCGATGAATTTTTCCGTGGGCAAAAAAGCGGGCTACATCCTAACCGGCGCTTGGGGAAAAAAGGCGATGAAGGAAGCGAAAACGGTTGTTGATACCCAGGTATTATGGACGGGGGAAGAGAAAAATTTTAGCTCTGTCCCCAAGCCGGGGGCCGTTAATATCCCTGCCGGATTATCCTATATCCACTTCACCTCCAATGAAACGATTCAAGGTGTTCAGTTTCAGGGCAAACCGCCTGTCGGAGAGGCGCCCCTTGTATGCGATATGTCTTCGGACTTTTTGTCGCGTCCTGTCGATGTATCGCGTTACGGCATGATCTACGCGGGCGCACAAAAGAACATCGGTCCGGCGGGTTTGACGGTCGCGTTAATCCGGGAAGATATGCTCGCGCGGATTCCCGAGAAGATGTCGGCCATCTTTAAATACTCGACGCATACCGAGGCGGATTCCCGCTATAACACTCCGCCGGTGTTCGGTATTTATGCGGCGGGGCTGGTCTTTAAGTGGATGCTTGAAACGTATGGTTCGCTGGATAAGCTGGAGAAGGCGAATAGGGAGAAGTCAGCCCTTATATACAACGCGATCGAAACTTCCGGAGGATTTTATAAAGCCCACGCTGAGGCCGATTGCCGGTCTTACATGAACGTCACCTGGACGCTTGCTGATTCGGGGTTGGAGGCGGAGTTCTTGAAGGAAGCCGCTGCGAATGATCTTTCCGGTCTCGAGGGGCACCGTTCAGTGGGTGGAATGCGTGCTTCCCTGTATAATGCGGTTCCGCGCGAATCGGCGGAGGCCCTCGCTGGCTTTATGACCGACTTCAAGAACCGGAAGGGATAAGTATGTCGATTTACGAAATACCGTTTAAGACGATCGACGGGGATGAGACGACATTCGCAGACTTTAAAGGCAAAGCGGTGCTGATTGTGAATGTTGCTTCCGAGTGCGGCTACACCCCGCAATATGCCGGACTTCAAACCTTGCATTCAGAACTTGCCGATAAAGGGTTTACCGTCTTGGGCGTTCCGAGTAATGACTTCGGAGCTCAAGAGCCGGGATCTGACGGAGATATCCAGACATTTTGTTCAAGCAAGTACGCGGTGTCCTTTCCGATGGCTTCAAAGATCCCGGTTAAAGGGGACGGAAAGCATCCGCTTTACGCGTTCTTGACCGGCAATGCCCCGACAACCGGGGAGGTCGAATGGAATTTTGAAAAATTCCTGATCGGTAAGGACGGCGCCGTTGTCGGACGGTTTAAGTCCGACGTCGCGCCCGATGCCGCCGAGCTGCGGGCCGCTATCGACGCCGTCCTAAATTAAGCCCCGGCCCAAACAAGCGCTGCGTCCAGCTGTAAAGACAGATCCGCGATCGGATGATCCCCTATCGCGATCGGTAGCGGGTATCCGCCCGGGCGGACCATCATCGAAGCCGGTGCCCCCGTAACTCCGTAGAATTCCGCGATCGTTTCATTGTCGGGATCGTCGAGATCGACCCGCGCAACCTTGAGGCGGCTGCCGAACTCTCGAAGAACGGCGGGATCCGCGAGGGGGTCGTCGTTTTGGGTGTAGAACTGGATAAGTACAGGGATCGGGGAGTCGAGTATCTCCCGTTCGAAGTTGTCCGAATTGATGGCGACGTAGTCGTAGTGGTTCATGGTGTTCCTCCGTTACTACTTACTACGAGACACCGGCCCACTTTGTTCCGTTCCAAAATAAAAAGGGGTAAATTTGGGGGCGAAATCGCTTATTTTCCTGCCCATTTTTTGAATTAATCCTGTAGGATCGGACGTATGAGGTGGGTGGGAACATTGCTTGTGATCGCGGTTTTGGCAAGTTCGGCATCGGCGCAGACCGATGCGGCCTTTGCCGGACGACTGGGGGGGCTGCGCCATAGCGTCCTGCGCGAAGCTCTCTTGGTCCGTCCTTCGGGATTGAATGATGATCCCGCCTATAAGCTCGTCAGTGAGCGCCTTAAGGGATCCGGTGTTTCCGACGCCTTTATCCGCGGGGCATTCTCCGATCCGAGGGTGAAGGTCGACCAGAGAATCATCGACCGTTTTAATAACCCCGCAGAATCCGGCAGGCTTACCTGGGAGCAATACCGCCGGATATTTATGAAGCCCGCCCGCATCCGGC
>JBFIEP010000503.1:0-2739 GCA_041603335.1 Elusimicrobiota bacterium
CATTGACCTCTCCGATCCCCGACGCGCAAGCCTTTGTGAACTACATCGGCAGTGTGTCGGTCTCGTGGTCGGCGATCGGGGCTTTGGGATATGAATTGCAGGCTTCGCTGAATTCAGACTTCTCACCGGTTCTGATCTCGTCGGTGACGCCGAATGCCTCGTTGGCGGCTCTTACGGTTCTCAATCCCGTTCTTGCTGCGAATTCAACCTATTTCCTCAGGGTGGGCGGCATTAACCACAACGGAGTTCGAAATTACTCATCGGCGGGAGCGACGTCTACGCTCGCGGCATTGCCGCTGTCCCCTCTTGTTTTTGTGGATGTCTTCTTCTCCTCGGGATCCGTGTCTTGGAATACAGTTGCCTCAAACGGATATAGCGTCCAAGCGTCGACTGCTTCTGATTTTACGGGCACAATCCGTTCGTCGGTGACTCCAAACAGTACTTTGAACTCCCTCTTCGTAAGCGGATTAAATTCCGGAACCACGTATTACTTCCGCGTCGGCAGTCTCAACCATAACGATGTCGCGCACTACGAATTTGTGGGATCGACGTTTACACCCGAATCGCCCAAGGTTTGGACGAACGGCGGCGGGGATGACAATTGGTATTCCGCGACTAATTGGAGTCCTCAAGGGGTTCCGCAGTTATCCAACTCCGTGACAATTAATATTCCGGCGCAGGTTTTTGTTTCGGCGAGTTCCCCCACGATATCGTTCTCCTCAATGACGCTAGGACGAACCGATGGAACCGCCGAGGTCAATCTGCGGATGTCGACCGGCATAAATTCCGGGCAAAGCATCCTCATCAATGACGGTGCGGGATTGACGGTTAATACAACCGCGTTGATGGTATTGAGTTTGGATCTGACGCTGAAAGCCGGATCGAGCATGACCCATACGGGGAGTGTGGCGACGAGTACAGGTGCGTTCCTCGATTGGTCGATTGGCGACATCTTCACCTTGGAAAGCGGTGCGCTTGTGACCGTCTCGGAATCCGGTATGCCTGGAAATGCCGGCGAAGGGGCCGGAACCCAAACAGGAACCGCCAATCAAGGCGGCGGCGGCGGTGGTTATGGCGGGGCAGGCGGTGCCGGTGAAAGCGGCCCGGCCGGCGGAGCCGCCTACGGATCGCAAACCAATCCCGTCGATGTTGGCTCCGGTGGCGGCGATGGCGGCGGCGGGCTCGGCGGCGCGGGCGGCGGATTCTTCCGCATGGTCGCCCAGACCATTATTGTTGACGGCCAGATTTTTGCCGATGGCGGCGATGGAGTTTCCGATGCCAACGGCGGCGGCGGCGGCGGATCGGGTGGCACGATTCACCTTCAAGCCTCAGGCGTCTCGGGATCCGGCGAATTACGTGCCGACGGTGGTGCCGGTCTAGGCGGCGGCGGCAATGAATTCGGCGGCGGCGGTGCTGGTGGACGTATTTATGTAAGCGGCGTTTCCGGCTGTTCGATTGATCCATCGTCTTTCACCGCAGTCGGCGGCGGGTCGGGCAATACGGGTGTTGGAGGCGGGCTTGGAACAACCTATTCTCCCGATCTGCAGGAAGCCCAATCGTTCGGGTTGAATGTGGAATCGTCAACGACGATCCGTTGGACGTGGGCGGCTGCTGTTAACGCGGCGCATTATCAAGTGATGACCGATTCTGCCGGCGCGCGCTCGGGTGTACTCGGCTCGGCGGCAGTCGAGTTCCTTAATAGCGGGATGCAGCCGAATACGAAGTACGGCGCGGTCGTGCGCAGTTTCGGTTGTGTTCATTCCACCGATACGATAATTCTCGTCAGTACAACACTCGCCAAACCGGTACAGAATATTGAAGTGAAGGGAGTGAATCCCTCATCGGTGACCTTAACCTGGAATGAGTTCCCGGCAGGACCGCAGGCGGATTCTTCGGATGGTTACCGCTTGGAGGCCTCGACCGCCCCGGACTTCACGGGGACGTTGATCTCAAGTGAAACTCCCGTCGTGTCGCTTAGCACGTTGACGGTTTATACACCCGCGCTGAATCGAAACACGACATATTACTTCCGCGTCGGTGCTTTGAATCTTGGAGACGTTCCTAATTTCGTTGTGGGCCCGTCGACCGCGACCCTCTATACCGAGCCGGGGTTAGGAACCCCTGTCTTCTTGGCGGTGACGTCTGAAACCGCGCGTGCTCAGTGGACGCATGGTTTACCGGACGCGAATTCGGCGGGAACCGTCTATACCCTTCGCGCTTCGCCGTTTGCAAATTTCTCGGCAGGTGTTGTTTCTTCCCAGACCGTTGCGCTGGACGCGATTGTCGGAGGTCTGACGACAAATACAACGTATTACTTTGAAGTGCGTGCGACGAACCATAACTCCGTGCCTTCGGTCACGGTTCTCCCAGCGACATCGACATTGACGGCGGATGTCAGCGCTCCAACAGCATTCGAAGCGTTTAGGGGAAGCATTACGGTCAATTGGGGTGCTGTCGGATCTCTTGGTTATGAATTGCAGGCCTCACTCTCTTCGGATTTCTCGGGTGCACTTCTATCTTCCGTGACGGCAGTGGCCGGATCAACGGCCTTAACCGTTGATGATCCTTCTAGCCTTACGATAAATACCACGTATTTCCTGCGTGTGGGCGGCATTAATCATAATGGTGTCCCGAACTTTATTGAGGTTCCTGAAACACCAACACTCGCCGAGCTTGTGAGCAGCGGCGCTCCGTTTGAGGTCTTCTTTACAAGCGCGACCGTTGATTGGGTGCCTTCGG
>JBFIEP010000504.1:0-2736 GCA_041603335.1 Elusimicrobiota bacterium
AGCTGTAGGGAACCATTCCGGAGCTCCATACGTATGAAGTTTAGGGTCTGCGGGGTGGTCTAAAGGTAAGACATCTGGCTGTCAACTGGAAGATGCGGGTTCGAGTCCCGCCCCTGCAGTCCCGCAAGTTTTTTAAAAAAGCCTGGAATACAAATTGGACTTCGGTTATACTGAAATTGGTTGACAGCTAGATTAGACGACCCTGACGGGCTCCGGGTAACCGGGGCCCGTTTTACTTTCCCAATTAGCCCAAACCTGAATTCCCTTTAAGCGATAAGCTATAATGCAGCCAGGCTCAGGTGGCGGAACTGGCAGACGCGCACGCTTCAGGAGCGTGTGCCCGCAAGGGTGTGTGGGTTCGACTCCCATCCTGAGCACCCTTTCACAAAAAAGAAGCCCCCCCTAACGGGGAGGCTTCTTTTTGTTATCTTCCTCTATAGTGGATATCAAACCAACCCATACCCTCGTTTTCGGAATTCCGGGCACAACGCTTGATGCGGAAACCAAGCGCATCGTTAAAGACGTTCAGCCGGGCGGCTTTATCCTTTTCTCCCGGAACATTAAGGAACCGCAGCAGTTGCGCGACCTCATGGACGGACTTCGCGACCTCTGCGGGTTTGAACCGGTTTTTACGATCGATCAGGAGGGGGGGCGCGTCTCACGCCTTAAAGAGCTGGGTGAGGAACCGCCCCACGCGGTACAGCTGCGCGACGTGGGTGATCTGGAACTAATCGAACGGCACGGAACCCTCACCGGACAGGTGCTGCGCCAATTCGGATTTAATCTCGATCTGTGTCCGGTGCTGGATATCTCTTTTGATGATCAGGCCGGCAATTCCCTTCGAGGCCGGACATGGGGGAAATCGCATGCCGAGGTTACCGAAAATGCCGGTGTATTTTTAGATGCGATGCGCGCGGAAGGGGTTTTAGGCTGCGGTAAACACTTCCCCGGGTATTCGGGCGCCGAGGTCGATCCGCATTATAGTTTGCCGAGCGTCGACCGGGATCTCAAAGACTTGCTTGCCAATGAATGGGCTCCCTATTCCGCTCTCAAGGACCGTCTCGATTTTGTGATGATGGGCCACGCGTTATATCCGAAGATCGATGACTCGGGTTTGCCCGCCAGTCTCTCGCGGGTCATGATCACGGATCAGTTGCGGGGACGATTGGGGTTTGGGGGACTCGTTGTCTCCGACGATCTTGATATGGGTGCGATCACGGAGGGATGGAGTCTGGAAGAAAGCGTATCCCTCGCCATTCAAGGCGGAACCGATCTCGTGTTGATTTGTCACCGGCTTAAACGCGCCGCCGAAGCCGCCAGGGCTGTTTCAAAAATTGATTCCGCCGCTCTCGCTCCCGCGTTAACGCGTTTGACCTCGATGCGCGAGAAGCTTACCGCTCCGGGGCCGTTCTCTTTGGAAGCCTTCCGGGAAGTCGATGCCGAGATTGGGAGGCTTCGCGAGGATGTCCTTGCCAAAGGCGCAGGCCTTGTTGAATCAACGGCCTCCCACTCCCCGGTCGAGGACTTTTGACGCTCGCATCCGAACTAAAACCCGGAGGACGGTTCTTTCCGTGGGCGCTGCTTGCCGGATTGGGATTATTCCAACTTCTCTGCGTTCCGGGTCATTATATCGGCTACGAGCACGATGACATTCAATATGTTCTTGCCGCACGGTCATTGTTGGAAGGGCGTTATTCGCTCGGAATTATTCCCGGAGACCCGCCGTTGACGATCGCGAGCCCGGGCTGGCCGTTGTTGTTGATGCCGGCTGCGTGGGTGAGCGGTGACAACCCCCTCGGGTATCAATTGTGGGCGTGGTGTTGGCTGCTCGCTTGCAACGTCTTAATGTGGATTTGGCTGCGCCGCCGATTTTCTCCCGGAATGGCGGCCGGGGGAACGGCGCTATTCGCATTAAATCCTCTCATCCTCTCGCGTGCCGGCGTATTGATGAATGAGATCCCTTATCTCGCGTTCGTGCTCGCGGGGTTTGTTTTGTTTGACCGAAAAAAAGGGCTTCCGGGTTGGGCGGCCGGCGTCTTGGTCGCCTTTTGCTGGTTGATTCGAACCGCTTCCTTGCCTCTGGCCGCGGCCGTCTTTGGAGTGCTCGCCGCTAAAAAACGATGGAAGGATCTGGCCGCAGCGGTGGGAATTTGGGCGGTCTCAGTTTTTGGGTGGAAGTTTTGGAGCGATTATGGAGGGGCGGGACTCGCGGAACAGGCCGAGTTAATGACCACATTCGGGCGGGTTGGCATTGGTTCGGCGGCGTCTGTTTTTGCAGGGAATTTCCTTCACGCGGTTCGGCTTTTGGGAGAGACCTTGATGCCGTGGCGTCCCGGTCCGGGGACTCCGGTGCTTGCGGCGGTGTGTGGAGTATGCGCTTGGCTGGCCGGGATTTGGGGCCTCGTCTTGCGGGCGCGTGAGAAGGGGATTGATCTTGCGACTGCGTATTTGGGTTTTGGGCTGGTGCTGCACGCCGCGTGGCCGTGGTGGTACGAACGGTATCTCCCGCCGTATTTGCCGGTCTTGGTATTGGGATGGGTCACTTTGCTGGAACGACTTCCTAAATCCCGCGGCGTCTATGCCGCGGCATTGCTGGCGTTTTTGACGGTTCCGGGGCAGGGGACGGTTCTTGTGCGGCGGCAATATTTGCGGTATCGGCCCGGGATGGCCTCTACCTATGCCACGATCCGCAAGTACGCCGCACCCGACGCCTTTTTTACTTCCGCTTTCTATTGC
>JBFIEP010000505.1:0-2732 GCA_041603335.1 Elusimicrobiota bacterium
GACCATGGCCGCGCTCGGGGGAAGACGTCGAAATCTGGGCATCCTCGGAAGCCGTCATGATCGTGACGTTTTCTCCTCGGCGTAGAACCGGGGAAATGATGGATACCAGCGGCCGGGCGCCCGGGGCGATGACGGAACGGCCTCCCGTGCCCGAAAAACAGGCGTCGATAAAAAGAGCTACCTTGGAATCCTTAAGGGCTCCGAGCTTTTCGTGAAGCCGTTTTATGGGATAGGCGGTATCGGCGAGATAAGCCGGGTCTCCATTAAAGGGGACTAGGTAGGCTTCTCCGCTTGAGGGCTCGGGTGCGCCGTGGCCCGAGTAATACACGACAACGCGTCCGCCCGGGACGGCATGGTTGGGAAGCCAGCGCTCAATCACCATTTGAAGGTCGCTGTTTGTCGCGCGTTCGTTGACCAGTAACCGTACGTTGCGGGACGGGTATCCCATCGAAATCAAATACTTTGAAAAGAGTTCCGCGTCCTTCGCCGAATGCACCGATGACCCCACATCGCGGTATTTTTCGATGCCTATGACAACGGCGACATCCATGGTGCTGGCCACGACATCAAAATGGGGGACTTTCTCGATTCCCCCGGATTCGGAGGCAGCGTAGGAGAATGAGGCGCTAAAAACAAGGATAATTGCGATTCTGAGTGGCATGTCGGATATTATAGCCCCCATCGGGAAAATTTCCACAATAGATTTAAACTATTATTGTTGCCCCAAGTAACATCCCCGTTATTGACAATGCAACAACCGTCTTTTAAACTGGAGTTATAGGAAGTTTGACGGGCGAAGGTTGCGCAATCTTGAAAGCAAACGGCGATTTTGTTATTATTCTTAAAGCAAAAGTTAGGGCCGTTGGCGCAGGGGTAGCGCGTTCCCTTGACATGGGAAAGGTCAGAGGTTCAAATCCTCTACGGCCCACCATTTTAAAGCCCGTTGGTCTTGTGTAAGCAGGACGAACGGGCTCTTTTTTTAGAGGACAAGTGGCGGATATACAATTGCAAGCAAAAACCGATGCGGCTCAGGCCGGTGATCTCGATTTCGACGAGAAAAAACCAAATTCAAATGAAAGTCTCGATGCCATCCGGCATTCCTGCGCCCATGTGATGGCGCAGGCAGTGCAGGAAATGTGGCCGGGAACCAAGATCACCATCGGCCCGTCGATTGAGAACGGCTTTTACTACGACTTTGATTCCGAGCATCGTTTCACTGACGAAGATCTCGAAAAAATAGAAGCCCGCATGACTGAAATTATCCTTGGAAAGCACGATTTTTCAATTGTCGAAGTTTCGAAGGAAGATTCGAAGGCGTATTGGGAAAAACGGGAGGAGCCTTATAAACTCGAGATGTTGGAAGGCTTTGAGGGCAAGGTCACGCATTGTTCCCATGACACCTTTACCGATTTATGCCGCGGCGGCCACGTCGACAACACCAAGCGTCTGCGCAGCTTTAAGCTGTTGTCGGTTGCCGGTGCGTACTGGCGGGGCGATGAGAAAAATAAGATGCTCCAACGCATCTACGGAACCGCGTTTTCCGATAAGAAGGCTCTAAAGGAGCATCTCAACAAGCTCGAAGAAGCCAAGAAGCGCGACCATCGTAAAATCGGCCAGGACATGGATCTTTTCAGCGTCCAGGAAGAGGGCGGCCCGGGTCTCGTCTTCTGGCATCCCAAAGGGGGGAGAATCCGCACCCTCATCGAGGATTGGCTCCGCGGGGAATTAACGTCCCGTGGCTACGATATCGTTTATACGCCCCATGTGATGAAGCGCGAACTTTGGCATACGAGCGGGCATGCCGATTTTTATTCCGACGGGATGTTCCGTCCGATGAAAATCGATGAAGTGGAATACCAGCTTAAGCCGATGAACTGCCCGGGGCATATCCTGATCTACAAGGACAGCCTGCGCAGTTATCGGGATTTGCCGCTGCGATTCGCCGAGTTGGGAACTGTCTACCGCTATGAGAAGAGCGGAACGGTTCACGGTCTTTTGCGGGTCCGGGGTTTTACCCAGGACGATGCCCATATTTTCTGCATGCCCGAGCAGGTGGAGGCGGAGGTCGAAGCCTGCATCAATTTCGCGAAAGCCGTACTCGATAGTTTCGGTTTTTCGGAGTTCAAGGTGGAATTGTCCACGTGGGATGCCTCAAAGACCGAAGACTATGCCGGATCTGCGGATCAGTGGCAGATGGCAGAAGGGGCCTTGGAGAATACGCTTAAGCGCATGGATATCCCCTACGCTCGGATTGAAGGCGAGGCCGCTTTTTACGGACCGAAAATCGACGTCAAGCTTGTCGATGCCATCGGCCGTGATTGGCAGTTGACCACGGTCCAGTTCGATTTCAATCTTCCGAAGCGCTTCGGCATTGAATATGTCTCAGCCGATGGAAGCCGTCAGGCCCCAATGATGGTGCACCGTGCTTTGCTGGGATCGGTAGAACGTTTCTTCGGTGTCCTGATTGAGCATTACGCCGGAAAGTTCCCGCTGTGGCTTGCCCCGGTTCAGGTTCGGGTGTTGACCATTACCGAGGCTCAGAGTGAACCCGCCCGGACGCTGCTTGCCGAGCTGAAGGCGAAGGGGCTTCGGGTCGATATCGATGATACCAACGAGAATTTGAAGAAGAAGGTCAAGAAGGCCACGCTTGAAAAAATTCCCTACTGCGTGATATTGGGACCGAAGGATGTCGAGGCAAAGACGGTTTCCGTCCGTCGCCGCGACGGCAAACA
>JBFIEP010000506.1:0-2724 GCA_041603335.1 Elusimicrobiota bacterium
CTCGATCCCGGGTGGATCGAATGTATTTGGTCGTTGGGCTTTCATTGTTATTCCAGGCTGCCTCGCCTACGGCGCAGGCGGCCGCTGTATTGCCGGAGGCCCCCAAACCCGCTCCAGTTGTGGTCCAGTCCCGGCCTAAGGCGGAAGCTCCTAAGATCAAGTTGACTCCAAAACCTAGAAAAAATAGAGCTTTTATAGCGGCTTTGCCCCAGCCCGCCCAGCCCCGCTGGACGGCTCCCCTCCGTGTTTCGCGCTTGATTCCGGATATAGACGAGCAGGAAGAAGCAGATTCCTACCTAGACGTTTTTTTGAACGAAGAAGCCGAAGACTTGCTGGAATGATATAATCGGCGTGTGCAGGCCAAGCGATTACGCCTCTCGGTTCTGACCTACGACTCCCGGGGGAAGCTGCAGTATTTCCCGGACGCGATTCTATCTATAGGGGAGGGGGGGCGCATCGATGAGGTGCGGCCTGTTCGCGGTGGTCTGAAAGCCGGTAAGGGAAATAAGGGAGTTAAGGACCTGCGCGGCTTTCTCGCGATTCCGGGTCTAATTGACGCTCATTGCCATCTTCCCCAGTATCCCGCCGTTGCCGCGGATGGTTTGGAGCTTCTGCCCTGGCTCGATAAACACATTTTCCCGGTTGAAATGGGATTTCGCGGAGAAAAGGTACGCCGTCTAGCGCGGCGTTTCTTTGAGGATATGGCCGCCCACGGAACAACCACGGCCTGTGTTTTTACGAGTATTTGGAAGCAATCCACCGATATTTGCTTTGAGGAAGCGCTTAAGGCCGGCGTGCGCGTCATTATGGGAAAGGTCATGATGGACCGTGCTTCCTATGATAAGAAATTCGGGGTCCGCCATCCGGGGCGCACACGGACCGATGTTTCTTTGGCGGAATCCGAGGAGCTTTGCGCCAAATGGCACGGGCGGGGGGAAGGCCGGCTGCAATACGCGTTCACCCCGCGATTTGCACTGAGCTGTTCCGAGAAAATGATGCGGGAGGCGGGTGCGCTCGCGGAGAAGTACGGGGCCTACGTTCAGACCCATCTTGCTGAAAACCGGACCGAGGTTCGGGAAATTAAGCGGGTGTTTCCAAAGGCGCGCAGTTATACCGATGTTTATCATCGCGCGGGTATGCTGGGTCCCAAAACGATTCTCGCACACTCCATTTGGTTGGGCGAGATCGAACAGCGTATGATCGCGGCATCCGGTTCTGCTGTTGCCCATTGTCCGACATCCAACGCTTTTCTCGGCAGCGGGATTATGAATCTCGAGCGGATGAGGGTCGGCGGTATTCGCGTGGCGCTTGGATCCGATGTCGCTGCAGGTCCGAGTCTGTGTCTCTTTGAAGTCATGCGGCAAAGCATCTATATGCAGCGCATGGCCGCCGCCCATAACCTTTTCCGAACACGGCCTGAACCGTCCCCCGAGAAAGCCTTTGACATGGCGACGCTCGGCGGCGCAAAGGCCTTGGGCTTGGCCGATAAAATCGGATCGCTTGAAAATGGGAAAGACGCCGATTTTGTTGTTGTAGACCCATCCGTGTATGACACCGGCGCGGAAGCTCCTGTTGATGCCGCCGCTGTCGTATCGCGTCTTATTTATCGTGCGAGCCGTCATGCGGTGAAAGCGTCGTTTGTAGCCGGAAAATTGGTCGGAGGCAGACTGTGATTGTTCCTGAAAAGCGTATGGAAGTTATGCACACCATTGAAAAATCGATGGATTGCATCCTGACCGAGTATTTAAAACCCATCGAAGAAAATTGGCAGCCTTCTGATTTTATTCCGGACTCTCGAGGAGAGGAGTTCCTCGATAACGTGAAAGGGCTTCGGGAAGCGTCTCAAGAGTTGAGCGATGACCTATTGGTTGTTTTGGTGGGGGACACTATCACCGAGGAAGCTCTTCCTACCTATGAATCTTGGTTGATGGATGTTGTCGGTGTCGATCAGTTGGCTCCCAATGGCTGGTCGAAATGGGTTCGGGGCTGGACGGCTGAAGAAAACCGGCATGGCGATTTACTCCACGAATATCTTTATCTCTCGGGACGTATTGATATGAAAGAGGTCGAGATTTCCACCCAGCATTTGATTAATGATGGTTTTGATTTGGGAATCGGCCAGGATCCGTATTTGAATTTTCTGTATACAAGCTTTCAGGAAATGGCGACAAACATCTCCCACCGTCGAGTTGCGGCCATCGCTCAGAAAAGTGGAGATCGATTACTGGCTGAAATTTGCGGAACCATCGCGGCCGATGAAATGCGGCACGCGAAGGCCTATATGAGTTTTGTGAAAAAATTCATCGAGATGGATCCGAGTGAGCTGATGTTGGCATTTCTCAAAATCATCAAGAGACAAATTGCGATGCCGGCGCATTATTTGCGGGAATCCGGAGATCAGCGGGGGGATTTGTTCGCTCCCTTCTCCAACGCCGCGCAGCGTCTAGGCGTTTATACTGCTGATGACTATGTGGATATTCTTGAGATGCTCGTGCGCGAATGGAATATTGAGAATATTAGCGGCTTAACTCCCGAGGCTGAACAGGCGCGGGACACGTTAATGGGATTTCCGAAAAGGATGCATCGTGTTGCTAAAAGGCTGAAGGTTTCGGAAGACGTTTACCCGTTTAAGTGGATCGCGAAGGCGAGGCCGGTCGTAAGCGGTTAAAACGGCATAGTTCACCCCACTCCCGCCGGCCCTCTGAGGGCCGTTGGGCCCTCTCC
>JBFIEP010000507.1:0-2722 GCA_041603335.1 Elusimicrobiota bacterium
GCACGAATCTCTTCGAGAGCGCGCATGAGATCGGTTTCGTTGTTAAGGAGACGGCCCGTCTGGGTATCGAGCAATCCAATCTCTGTCATCTCGTAGCGGCGCTGCTTTTTAAGCTTCTCGCGATCCTTGGTTGTAAAGCGCATGGACAAGGCGAATGCGATGTTGCCGACCGGGATGCCGCGCTTCACACGGTCCATCACAGCGGCGGCGACATTGCCGCCCTGCATCAGACCTGCACCCTGCTGTTCCTTAGTCTTGCCCATGTCTTTCGCCGTTTCCATCATCGCGGCACGGACATGGAAGGCGTCGTAATCAACGCCCTGCTGCTTAAGATATCCAATCATCGCACCGGCGCCGCCGCTGACTTGAGGCGCCGCCATCGAAGTCCCCGACATCGCGCGATAGTTCGGGTTGCCTTTAAGAGCGCAGGCATCGTCGGTATCCGCGCTTGAACGGGGGGCAATGACGCCGGGATTGTAGACGCATTTACCGTTTGTCGCCTGCCCGCCGGCGGAAGCCAATCCACCCGTCCTGGTTCCGGCCTCGGCATCGACAAGGATTCCTTCGGGCTGGATCGCAGAAAGGTCGACATCGCCGGAGACCGCGACGATGTCGGGCTTCAAATAAAGTTCCTTGCCGTTTTCATCGAGGATCGGGCCTCGGGAGGAGAAGAACGGAGTCTCTCCGTCCTTAGTCACTCCGCCGACGGTCAGCGCATACCGTGAGTTTCCAGGGGATCCAACGGTGCTCGCCCACGGGCCGTCGTTGCCGGCAGCGGCAACCACGAGGACGTTGTCCTTCACCGTCAGCGTATTGGCCATCGAGCCGAGCGGATCCTTATTAGGAGTTCCCGGCCCGCCGAGGCTCATGTTGATGATATCAGCCTTCTTTCCGCCTTTCTGGGAGGCCATCCACTTCATCGCGGCAAGAATTACGCTCTCATCGGTCTCACCTTCGGTTCCGAAAACCTTGGCGATTTTAAATTGTGCATCCGGGGCGACGCCCTTTATTTTTCCATCCGATGCCTTCCCATTTCCACCGACGGTCCCTGCGACATGGGTTCCGTGGCCGACAACATCCTTGGTTCCCTCGCCCGTGAAATCCATGTAGGCAACAACACGGCTGCGGCCTTTCTCATCCTGAAAATCCGGATGATCCATATCGATACCGGAATCGATGATGCCGAAAACCGCACCCTTCCCGGTCATTCCGCTTTTGTTGAGTCCATCGGCATCGACCGAAATCCGGCTCTCAACGAGCTTCGAAGAAAATTTGTTTCCCTTGGCGACGGTTGGAGCCGGGGCGGGAAGCGGAAGGAACTGACCGCCGAGAAGGGCCGTTACCGGAGACTTCAAGATCGCCTCTTGGGCATCCTTTGCGGCGCGCGCGGCTGATTTATAAATCCGTGCGGGGCGGCTCATGACGCCTTCTTTCTGAAGCTGCTTTCCTAATGCAACTGCGGAAGGAAGGGGAAGATCAATCGTAATCAGGTTGTCGACCGCCCGGACGATTTTCGCACCGTGGTTTTGAAACATCTTGGAATCGAGCATCGATGCTTCATAAATTTGCTGTTCGTTTTTCTGAGCGGAAGCCGTCCCGAAGTGATCCTTCTTAACTGATCTTTTAGCGGCTACAATCACCCGCACCATGCCGGTTTCTTCATTCACCTTGTAACCCGCCAACTCACCCCCGCTGCGGGTCATGCTTTGGAGTCCGCCGGCCTTCTCAGAAACCTCTCCAACCTTATCCCAGTCAAAGTGACCCAGTTGATGATTACGGCCGTCAAAGGCGGCATCGGGAGCGGTTGCGGCGTTTCCGACCGTTTTCTTAACGTTGAGCAAACCGCCGACCTTCGGGTCCGGGACAACGCACTGCTGGGACTCGTCTCCGGGAATGGTGGACTGGTTCGCATTCTGCGGACACATCTTAAAAGGACCGGTGTCCAACATGATTTGCCGAGGCGGCTCCAGCGCTTCTCCATCAGAGGCCGTGATAATATCAAGCAAAACCTGATTGCCCAACTTCGTTAATTTCAGCTTACCCTTCGTTGCCTCATTTCTCTCCAAAAAGCGGTTATTTTCAAGCTTACCAGCCGGCATTCTCGGAGCCAAATAGCTCTTCATGGCCAGTGCCATACCGAGCTCCGGGTCACTGGCGGGAAGCTTAGAAAGGAAGGTAAGGAGACGCTCGGTCGATTTCGGTGAAGCTGATTTCCCAGCAATAATAAAGGTTTTTCCGTCTTCTGAAGGTTTAAGGCCCAAAGAGAGGCTGGAGGAAACAATCAGTTTAATCTGAGGTTCTGTGTATTTCTTAAGGAGCGAAGGGGAAAGTCCAGGAAGGCTCGTCGTAACCGCGAATGCAGCCGGGGCGTTTAGGCTGATTGCTGCGAGAATCGCGATTAGTTTCTTCATAGGTAGCTCCCAGTTAGAGGTCTTCGGGGCATGGTCATATTCCCCTTGGACCTATGTTCAGGATAGCCGAAAGCCTCATACCGCCAAGTTCCAAGAGGCCTAATGAAATAGTACCTAAAGGACCTAGGTTCTTTAAAGTCTTTACAAACCTTTTACTTTTCTCCTGGATCGTCTTGAAATAGAAACACAACGCCCGTACACTTCAAAGTGGTGATGACCTTTTTAATGGTTTTTTTGATTTCGGCCGCTTCGGCCGCCGAATCCCTACCGGGATATAACCCGGACGAGGCACCTCCACCGTCTAAAGAAAC
>JBFIEP010000508.1:0-2722 GCA_041603335.1 Elusimicrobiota bacterium
AACAGTAATTTTCCCGGGTTGACAGAAGGCGGCTGGGTTTCATACTATTGAAACTAGGTTTCAATAACAATGCCCAAAAAGCCAAGCTACCACGAACGCGTGCACCAGGTCTTTACCGACCACTTATCAACGCATGGCCTTCGGCTCACGAATCAACGAAAAGAGATTCTTGATTATCTGCTCGATAGCGACAAGCATGAAAGCCTTGAAGATGTTTATGAGGCGCTCAAGGGCGGCGGCATCGGACGCGCTACGGTGTTTCGCACGCTTAAGATGATGGCGGAATGCGGACTTGTCAGCACCATAAAAGGTCCCAAAGGGACCACGCGATTTGAACTCGATCTCGAACGCCCCCACCACGATCACCTGATCTGTATTTTTTGCGGCAGCATCCAGGAAGTCCGGTGGCCCGATTTGGAAAAAATTCAGCAAAGGGCTTGTCGGGAATTGAAATTCGAACCCCAATGGCATCGGCATGAAATTTTCGGACGCTGCGCAGCCTGCACAAAGAAGGGAGTCCGGTGACTTTTTTTGCGCTTCTATTGAAACTGAGTTTCATTACTGGAGGAACCCCTCCCGCAACCGCAGCCGATCAGCCTCGCTCCCGCTACCTCATGGGGACATTACTTACGATCGAAGCTCCAACCGAGGCCGCTTCCGCCGCATTTAAAACCGTCGCTGATATTGAATCCTGGATGAGCACCTACAAAGAGGACAGCGAACTTTCCACACTCAATGCCGCATCAGGGACGGGCCCGGTTTCCGTTTCCGATCCTCTCTGGAACGTATTAATGGAAGCGCGCAAATATTGGCGCCTTTCCAAGGGGGCCTTCGATCCTGCGTATAAATCAGAAGGCGGATTCAACAGGATTCAATTTGACGAAGATAATCAAACAGTCTCTCTTCCCAAAGGGCTACGCATCGACCTTGGCGGCATCGGCAAGGGGTGGGCGCTCGACCGTGCCGCAGAAACACTGCGTGCGCGCGGCATCACGACAGCCCGGCTCGACTTCGGCGGACAAATCCTCGTTTTTTCGCCCTCCCTAAGGCGGAACTATAGGCTCGTGGAAATCGCGGATCCGGCGTGCCATCGGCGCCCGCTTTCCACGGGCCGCTCGATTTTCTGTAAGCCCGCAGAGACCCTGCACCTAGCTAACGGTTCGATCGCAACCGCCGGGACGATCGAACGCCCGGACCACATTGTCGACCCCAAAACCGGAAAACCTGTTAAGAACACCGGTTCGATAAGCGTCACCGCCCCGACAGCAACTGCGGCCGACGCCTGGTCAACTGCCGTTTTCGCAGGCGGTTTGGAAAACCTTCCGACAGAAAAATCAATTTGCGCACTTGAAATTAAAAACGCCGCCGCCGTATGGCACGGTGACTGCAGCAACACCAGGAGAAAGTTATGACTCGAATTGCACTGCTACTTACGGCGTTAATCGCCCTTTCAGGAACGGCCCGTGCGGCCGATATCGATGTTCTCGAGAAGAAAATCGATATTCTTACCGAAGAGGTTGAGCGGCTTAAGCTCGGTTCCGACATCGAGCCTCAATTAAAATCAATCGAAGGATTTGGACCTGCGGCCTCTAAGGTCTATCAAAAAGGGTCGAAGAAGGTTTCGATCGGCGGATACGGCGAGATGGTATACACAAGCTACGACAAGAAGAAGCAAAACGCCACGCTTGGAAACAAGAAGGACACCGTCGATTTTCTTCGAGCCATCCTGTACGTTGGGTACAAATACAATGACTGGATTACGTTCAACTCGGAGATCGAATTTGAGCATGCGACATCGGGAAAGAACGGCGAAGTCGGTGTGGAAATGGCGGCTCTCGATCTAAAGCCTTGGGATTTCCTGGGATTTAGAACAGGCCTCCTGCTCCTTCCAATGGGCTGGACCAACGAACTTCATGAGCCGCCGGTCTTCCATGGAGTTAACCGGCCGTCCGTAGAATCGAAAATCATCCCGACAACCTGGCGTGAAAATGGGTTCGGGATATTCGGCAGCCTAGGTCCGGTTCGCTACAAATCCTATGCCGTTGTTGGGGCGCAAGCCGCGGCCAACGGCGCCAACAGCAAGGTCTCCGGTTTCAGTTCTTCCGGCATCCGCAATGGCCGCACAAAAGGCTCCAAAAGCTTGGCCAACAGCTGGGCTTATGTCGGCAGGGTGGACTACACCCCCGTGGATGGGACCGTGGTCGGTGCTTCGCTCTATACCGGACGGGTCGATCACAAGATGACTCCTAACTCGATTAATATGACCCTCTGGGATATTCATGGAAAAACGGCATGGAAGGGCCTTGAGGTTAAGGCATTATATGCCGCTGGAACAATCAGTAATGTGGCAGAACTCAATGCGGAACAAGGCTTCACGGGGACCGCGTCTGTCGGGGAGGCGATGTTCGGCGGCTACGTCGAGGTTGCTTACGATGTCTTCCGACTGCTTCCCGATAATCGTGGTCATCAGCTGTCCCCATTCATTCGTTACGAACGCTACGACACTCAGGCCAAAACCCCGGACGGATTTACGGGAGATCCGTCAAAGAGCGCGACTGAAGCGACGTTCGGATTGACGTACAAGCCGATTCCGGAAGTTGCGATCAAGATAGACCATCAGTATGTTGGAAACCAGGCGCACACCGGCTTAGGATCAACCAACATCGGTTTCGGATATCTCTTCTAGATGCCCCGCCTAGGCCGGATCCTTATAATTTCGGTC
>JBFIEP010000509.1:0-2687 GCA_041603335.1 Elusimicrobiota bacterium
GCAGCCAACCAGGGGATGGGGGCTTCCTGCGCGCCGATGGATGCACGCGGCAAGGGACGGGGTCGAGCATGGTTCGGCTGGCGGTGGAATGGTCTCCTTTGTGTAGGCGTTAGGGGATCGGGTTGTTTGGGTGAAGACTGCCGTTCCCTTTATAAGAGCCGCGACCTGTGTGAATGGGGGCAATACCGCTGTCCGACCAGCGCGGAGTATTACAAGCGGCTAAAAAAACTCTGCGGTAAACTCGACGCGTGCTGCAAGCGAACGGTTCGCTTGATGCAGCAAAATTCGACGCGACAGGCCTTGGATAGCGCTTGTCCAACGGGAATGGTGCACGAAAAGCTGAAGTGTGAAACGTCCCTTTCGTGGTGCGCGCCCCCGCCTAATTTGTAAACTGGGGCATGCACGAGTTAGCAGCATTGCTCTTGCCCCTTGGAGGTGTGTTCCAAACCGCGCCGGCACCCCGGCCATTGGATCCGCCCGCTCTTGTTTCCCTGAAAAGTCCTCAAAAAGGGGAACCCATTGCCGAGTTTCACGGCTTTCTATCTTCGTGGGAGCGGGTCGATAACGGCCTCCCCCAGCCGAAGATTTTAGACCGTGCGGTAACCCTAAAAGTCCGAATTCCGGGAAAACCCGGAGAAGCTGCCTTGGGAAGGCTTGAGGAGATGTTGGGGGATTTGGGCGTTGGGATCAGTATTTATGCGATTTGCCCCCATGGTTCTCCGCTGGCTTCAGATGGGTCCTGCGAAAAGCTCTATTTTCAGGTTCAGACGGCTTTATCGGGAAAAACAAAGGCATTTTGTGCTTCGGCGTTATCCAGGCATGATGCTTTACCCTTCCCGGTACAGCAATGCGCAGGGCCTGATCCTGATGATCAGACCCGCCTTTTCGGCGTGACGCTACACCGCATCCCCTTTCAAAAAAACGCCCTTTAGACCCTTGATGGAATTATCGGGTTTGTTTACTCTCTACTCAATGAAGATGCACCGGGCTTTTTCATTTTCGGCTTTGCCGGCCCTCCTGCTTGGCGTGGGTCTGGTATTTACAGCCTGCGATGACGGGTCTAAGGACGACAAGATCCCTGACTATGACGGTCCCCCGGTCCAGTACTCCTGCATTAATCCGGGCAACCATTGTTTAACAACGATCGATTGCTGCGGTGGTTCCACCTGCCAAAATAATTTCTGCGCCGGCTCGGGACTTAAGCCCGGTCAGCATTGCCGTTCGAGTTCCGATTGTGCCGGCGCGAGCGTTTGCGCGGGGGATGTTTGTACCGCGACCGACGCGCAAGCGTGCGTGAAGCCGGGGAATCACTGCGATACCAGCGGTGATTGCTGCGGGGGCTCAACCTGCAGCGGCGGGTTCTGCCGGTCGGGAGGAAGTCTTTCGCGCGGCGCTCATTGTGAGACGTCGGCGGACTGCTCCGGCGTGTTGACCTGTGTTCCGTTTGGCAGCGGGCCGAAGGCCTGCTACTAATCCCGGATTATTTTTAAGGTGCGCGAGCCGGGTCTTCAGGTCGAGGCGACTGTCGACGTGGTAAGTGGAGAGAAGTTTGAGGCGGGTTCCAGCCAGAACGTTTCGCGTTCGCCTTTTCCTTTGATATCGATAGGACCGCGCGGGATGCAGCGGTAGTTGCCGTTGAGGGCTTCGCGAACGTCTTCTGAAATTTGGATGCGGCCGGGAAGGCCGTGTGATTCGAGGCGGCTCGCAAAATTCACGGTATCGCCCCAGAGGTCGTAGGAGAATTTTTGGCAGCCGATGACGCCTGCCATTACCGGTCCAGTGTGAATACCAATGCGGATCATGAGTTCTAGACCGAGTTCCCGGTTGATTTTCTCCAACTCTGTACGCATTCGTATCGCGGCCTCGGCGGCGCACTTTTCCGAATTGATGCAGTCCACGGGGACACCGGAAACGGCCATGTAGGCGTCTCCGATCGTTTTTATCTTTTCCATCCCGACGTCCGTCATGATCCCATCGAATTTGCTGAAGATGGTTTCGAGCATCTTCATCAGTTCTTTGGGCTCGATTCTGCCTGCAAGACGGGTGTAGCCCACGATATCGGCAAACAGAACGGTCGCTTTTTCGCAGTGGTCGACGATATTCTCTTCTCCGGCCTTTAGGCGCTTGGCAATCGAGACCGGCAAAACATTAAGGAGAAGGTTGTCGGATTTTGCACGTTCGATTTCGATCTCCCGTTGTTGTACGAAGTTTCTTCGTCGAGCCGACTCCAGTAAATAGGCGGCAGAGAGCCCGATCACGTCTCCGGCTAGAATGTAGAAAGGGATCACACTTAACTTAAAGGACTCCATGGCGCCGGTATAGGCATGGACGTTGTAGGACAGGACCCCGAAGAGTGTCGTCATGCCCAGGGCTTTAAGGATGCTTAGGCGAAGGCCGACGCACATGAGAAAGCTTAAAATAATAGTCGCGGACGGCTCGAACAGGGACGCTCTGGTGGCGAGGCATAGATTAAAACGGATGTGGCCCGGTATCACGATGAGAAATAAAGCCGCGATCGTCAGGCGATGGATATTCCTTTTCCCAAATTCAGTATAAGTCGCGGCGATCCAAACCAGGGTTCCTGGGATGAGATGTTGGAAATAGATGCGGGTGGCGAGGGGGTCGGGGCTGTCATAGAGCACCATCCCCAAGAATCCGAAGAGGGTATAGAGGCCGAGGACCACCGC
>JBFIEP010000510.1:0-2675 GCA_041603335.1 Elusimicrobiota bacterium
CCATCTCGTCTCACGGGTTCGACTTTACGACGGCCAATCCCTCGCCGGAATTCTGCATAAGGCGGGCTTTTCCATCGAATCCTATTTCGGCGACTGCGATGGAAGTCCCTACGATCCATCAGACTCCCTGCGCATTACAATCCTCGCCAAAAAATAAACGGGCCCCCGAGTTCGGGAGCCCGTCTAAAAATCCTGTTCCCTTTTTAAGAGATCAGAACGCGTACGCCATCGGCGCAAGCGACTTACGATACGGGAAGTCGGCCGAATCACCGGTTTTGAGGTACTTCTGCTTGGAAACCTTTCCAATTCGCTCGAAACCATACTCGACGTAGTACTTCTTGCCGGATTTAAGTTTATCTGCAAATTCGGAGAAGTCCATCGTGTACAACTCTGCCGTTGAGACCGTAATTTCCTTCTCACCAAGTGTGCTGTCGGGCCAGTTGCTAATGTTGCGGCGCAGTTTAGCCTTAATGCGAATCTGCTCGCCCTCATAATAGGAAGCCCACTTATCGGCGAATTCAGCCTTCACGCCGTTGCCCGGATACAAGACCCGTGCCGTTAGACCATGCCTGTCATGCAGGCCTGGGATTCGATTTCCGGCGACCATCGTAAAATCGCCGCCCCGCCGGTCCGCGCTGTATTTATGGGACACACGAATCGCATAGGAACTGAGCCAACGGCCATCGAGACAAACCTCAAAAATTTCATCTTCCCAAGGGAAAAGTTTTTGCCGGTTTTCGAGGGTAACCTGCACACGTTCGCGATGGGTCCACCCGGGAACTTCATGGCAAACACGTCCGCCGCCGCCGCGGCGCGGGTCTCCACCGTAGTGGCATTCCTCGCGATACTCGGTGCTGCGCAGCCAGACCGCCTCGGATTTCTCCGGCCCGCCGGGCTTGAATCGGAAGTGGACACAGTCCCGGTCGGTGCGATACTGGACCTTAATGGGTTTGAGATCCGTTTTGTCTTCGGCGACTTTTTCTTTCGCTTGCGCGACGACGCCTTTAATATCGGAGGCGGCAGTGTTGAAATCGACCGCTCCCACGGGAGCCGCGATAAACGCTAACAGCGTTGCGACTCTTACATACTGATTTACCATTCGTTTGACCTCCTCTAGTGGGCCCAAGGGCCCACAGTCAAAGTAGGCCTCATTGTATCACAGATTAGGCCTTCTGGAACCTCCGGAATTTGACCTGTCGCCTGTTCTATTTGTCTGCTACCCTATACCAAATGGACGGCAAGCAGATTCGCTTTTTTCTGGAAAACACAATACTGATCCGTAAGCCCAAGAAGCTGCTTTCAACCTTCGGTGCCACCCGGATCGAGTACCATCTCGTGTCTCCAATCGACCAGATGAAGGACAAAACCCGGCTCCGAGAGGGAATTGTCATCTCACAAAAGCCCCAAATCCTAACGCCGGACTCCTTAAAGGAACGCTTTTCGGGTTTCGGAGAAGATTCCGATGCCTTCGCCGAATGGATCCAAAACAAATACCGCGATGTCCTTCACGCCCTCGAATATAATTTCAAGAACCAAAATCCGAACGCAACGGTCATCTCGGAAAACGCGCATGAAACGGCGCTAAAGATTCGCGATGACGTCGATCAACGGGAGATAAACCAAGCAGCCGTCATTGAATGCCCCGATGCAGGCTGGTCCCTCGCTCTCATGCATTTTACGCTTGAGGAAGCCGCCCGGGCTTTCCCCACGAATGTCCAGGACTTCGAGCAGCATGGACTCTTTGATCCCGGCTCCAATGCAGACAGAAGCCGCCGCAATGAAATCGAGCGCATATTCGATAAAGCGAAATCAGACCGTGACGCGCGGCAGGTTTTGGGAATGAAGCTCCGGGAATATAACCTCTTCGATGAATACGAAGACCGCTTTCTAGCCCTGTTCAAGTGACGCGATTACCCCTCCTTCTTTCTCTTTCTCTTATCATCGGGTGCGCAAAATCGGAAGCCCCCTCCACGGCCCCTCCTACCCTCTCGGATTTCGGCAAACAAGTTCTCCTGAACCTTGATGAGCTGAAAATCCAACCAGGCGCCAAGGGATTCATGAAAGACCTGGACGCCGATGCCGCCCTTTCAAAGTCCCTGGCCCAGGGCCTGGACGCGGACGCCAAAGAACGCTTCCAGAAACTTATCTCAAAACACGAGAAATCTTCCGAATTTCGCCAAGCAGTCGTGGCCGCAGGAGGGGATCCGGCGGCCTGCGGGGCCCCCTCCCCCGACGAGAAAGACCCCGAACCGGACTGCGAAAAAAAAACAATAAATCTGCTTGACCCATAAGGCCCAACTTGGTATAGGTCTCTTGGTCCCCGCTGATTCAAGCGGAACATGACCCGGGGTTGGTGGCCCCGATCTATCGCTGGAGGTGGTTGTATGTTCAAGCGCAGTTTTTCGTTATTTGCGGTCGCCGCACTACTCGGTGCCGCAGTTTCCGTTCCAGTCCAAGCCGAAGAGCGGCTTCCGGATTTTGATCAAGGTGTAAATATCGGGCGTTTCGTTAAGAACGCGCGCCAAGCCGCAACATCGAGCGGGGAGAAGCTCGAGGGCGAGACGCGTTCGGTACAGGCAATGTCCGAAGATCAGATCGTCCGCAAAATCGTTGTTTTCCGCAAAGGTACCGCGGGAGGACGACGCATGAACGTGATTCGCCGGACCGGCGGCATC
>JBFIEP010000511.1:0-2673 GCA_041603335.1 Elusimicrobiota bacterium
CATCACGATCAATCCGCGCCGGTGATTTATCAGCGAGAATGTCCTGAAGGTCCGTGAGAGCGCTGCCGGGGGTCATCTTAGGATCCAGCGGTGCCGACGGATCGCGGCCCAGCAAATGGTTCAACGTCGCGCGGGCCTGATTCTGAATAAGAATCGACAGCTGCAGTTTGCGGTGGGCGGTGTCTAACTCTCTTTGCGCTTTCGCGATCATGCCGGTCGGGTCGCCCGGCTCGGCATCGGCGCGGGCCTTGGCGACGGCGGCTTCGCGCGCCGGAATCACCTTGGTGCGCAGCAGCTCCGCGGTGTCGCGTCCCTGCGCGTAGGAAACGATCCCCTTATAGAAATCAACCGATAGATCCGCTTCGAGTTTCGCCTTAAATCGTTCGTAGTACTTCGCTTGTCCTTCACCCTGCTTTACCTGAAGCTCTCGAAGTTCTTCGGACTTCAGCTCAAACGTCAGAACCGGTGTGACCGGAATTCCGGTTATCCCCAAGGACGGAAGCCAGCCGACCCCGTCAGAGGTAAGGTTGTAGCCGATGTATAAGTCCAAATAAAATTTCTGGATGCGGTGGTTATTCGCTTCCGTCATATGCGCCGCCGCCTGGCGGCGAGCGGCAATTTCCTCAAGTCCGTAAGCACTCCGGGCAACCTCGTTAAAAGCTTCCTGGAAGGAATTGAGGCTCGGGGGCGGACCCGAGTCACGCGTTTTCCGTCCAAACGATTCATCAAGCCGCGACCACCCTGCGGTCAACGAAGCCTTGGCCTCGGCCTCCAGCAGGTTCTGCATATACCAATGCCATTGGGAGAAGGCATCCCGGAGACGGCGCTCGGGGATTAAACCGTTGCGGTAGCCCTTAATCGCCTCACCGAGCTTCTTCGAGGAAGCCACTGCCTCTACGCGGAGGGTCTGGGCGCCGGCCGTCCAAGCCTCCGCTTCGAGTAATCGTTTTTCCGACTGAAGTCGATATTCTTCAAAAACCTGAGCAATCTCAAGGATGCTCGCTTTCGATTCAAGCTTATAGGCTTTATCGCGTTCATCAGAAGACGGATCATAAATCGGCAGGCGAAGCGTCGTTCCGATTCCGAGAATCTGGTTCGCCATATAATCCGAAAGCTGGGCTCCGAATGAAATCGTGAGACGCTCGACCCACGGGACCCAATCCATGAAATTAAACGGATCGTCGCCCATCGCGCCCTTAATGACTTCGGGATCGAGTTCGTGCAGCACTGTCGTTAACGCCTCGGGCGTCTGGATTAACGACCGGATTTCCTTGAGCAGGGCTTCGAGGTCGCCCGCGCTAAGATTGTCAAACGGCAAGGCATCGCCGGGGTCGCGGCCCGAAAGCGAGTTGTAACGAATCGTCGCCTGTTTCAAGCGTAATTCGGCCGCTCTCAACTTAGCCGCCCCTTCGGCCCGGAGGGTCTCGGTCGGGGCCTTATCCTTCATATAGGCGCCCATCTTAACGTCCCATTGCGCCTGAGCGATTTCAGTAACCGTCTCCTGCCATTGTTTCGTGAGATCCATCATGCGGAACTGAAGGCGGAGAGACTCCCGGTACACGGACTTCATCTTGGAGTCAATTAGCGCCTTCTGGGTCTTATTCAGCTCGAGGCTCGTCTCCGTTCCCGCCATAAAGCCGCCGCCAATGGCCCGGTCCGACAATGAGTCTCCAACAGGGTTAGTCACAAATCCGACCGTCGCGCGCACGCGCGTGTTGTCGGCGAATGCGCCCGCCTTTCTCAAGTCCTGAATCTCTTTGACCAAACGTCCGATGTCCTGGGTTACGATTTTGGAACCGACATCCCGCATAAAGACGGACTTCATTTCCTTGACCCGCGTGTCGTCTTCGTTCGCCTTGTAGAAACCGTCCATCGCCTTGGAATACGGCTCCAAAGCTTTAGATCCCTTAAGCTCTTCTCCGGTTTGGTCCGCCACTGCGCGCCACAATTCACCGAGCGTGAAAGAGGTGTTCATCGAAATCGTTAACCGCGGTTCCTGCCCAACATACCGGGAACCGTAACCGATCGAAGCACTGGTATTCGCCCCGGTCTTCTTCGCGGCCTCGAGGTAATATGTTTTCGCGTCTCCGATCAGACGCCCTTCGGCGCTAACGACAACGCCCCAGTTCGGCAGGGTCACGCTAACACGATCGGAATACGTATTAAACTTATCCCCAATCTCCGCGCCGGCCTTGTTGTTGATGACGGCCCAGGGCTTTCCTTCTTTATCGCGAATCGTGAAGCCCTTAAGAATATTCACACCGTAGGAATCCTGGCTATAGTCATCGGTTCCGCGCTGGCGTGCCCAGAACATGTCGACCTCGAAAGCCTCTTCAGACTTAATGATCTTAGCCACATCGATACGCGGCCCCACCTGGGTGCGCGAATAATTCTTATTCTCGGCATCGGAGCGAATCCGGAAATCCTGGTTTAAATCGGGATCCAAGCCGGTAAAATCAAGGTTGAATATCTGTTCGTAAAAACGCGGATCATCCGCCTTGATTACCTGATGCTCCGCGTCCAGGAAAACGACCTCCGTGAATTTCAAGGACGTCTTGAGGCTTCCTCCGTAGAGGATCGGTTGGTTCTTGGTGTCGCTCACAGAGGCGTCGGCAAAACCCGTCGCGGCCACGTAGACGCGATCCCCGAACAATAACATCGCAAAGTCTTCAA
>JBFIEP010000512.1:0-2661 GCA_041603335.1 Elusimicrobiota bacterium
AGAAGGAGCTCGAAGAGGAAGAGTCCGGCCTTGAGGTTATGGCTAACGACTCGCCTCTCGTGAACCGGGTGAACCGGATTTTGGTCCGGGCGGTGGAGGCGGGAGCCAGTGATATTCATATCGAACCCCAGGAAAAAGAGGTGGTCGTGCGCATTCGGATTAACGGTTCGCTCCAGGAGCTTTGTTCTCTTCCGATTTCGCTGGGGTCGCGCATCGCGGCGCGCGTAAAAATAATGTCGGATCTTGTTATCACCGAGCGCCGGCTTCCCCAAGACGGCCAGTTCCGGGCTTCAATCAATCATCGCAAGACCGAGTTCCGCGTCAGCACATTGCCGAGCACAAACGGCGAAAAGATTGTCCTGCGCGTGCTTGGGGGCAACAAGCTCAAGGGCAGTCTTGGCGAACTCGGCTTTTCACCGCGCGACCTTCAGTGCGTGGAACGTATCGCGCGGACCCCGCACGGGTTGGTGCTCGTGACAGGTCCCACCGGCAGCGGGAAAACAACCACGCTTTATTCGGTCGTCTCCGTTGTCAATAAGCCCGATGTCAATGTAATGACCGCTGAAGACCCGGTGGAGTATCGTTTGCCCGGCATAACCCAGACCCATGTGCTGCCGGCTATCGGGCTTACGTTTGAATCGGTCCTTCGTTCGTTTCTTCGCCAGGACCCCGATGTGATGCTCGTCGGTGAGATTCGCGACCTGGAGACCGCCGAGATCGCCGTGAAGGCCTCGATTACCGGTCATCTGGTTCTCTCGACCCTGCACACAAATAGTGCGCCGGCGACCGTTGCGCGTCTAACGCATATGGGTCTGGCGCCCTACCTCGTGGCGGCGAGTGTGAAACTCATCATAGCTCAGCGTTTGGTCAAGGTGTTGTGCCCCGCCTGCCGCAGGGAAACGTCTCCGGAGGACGAAGAGAAAAAGCTTTTCAGCGATGAGGAAGCCCAACGGTTGGAGAAGGTGAACTGCGCCGTTGGCTGCCGGGAATGCCGGCATAGCGGCTATGTCGGACGCAAACCTGTCTTCGAGGTAATGCCTTTGCGCACTGCCGAGATGCGGCGCCTGATTCTTGCCAATGCCAGTTCGGATGATCTGGCCGCCTGCGCCGTGCAGGAGGGGATGATTTCCCTGCGTGAATCCGCGTTGAGTTTGGTGGAGTCCGGAGAGACCGATTTGAGCGAGGCGATGAAGATTATTCTGGCTGATTGAGAAATGGAACTCCTTAAAACTAAAAAAGAACCGGACGCATCGGTAAGATCCGATCCCGCCCGAAAATATTTCCAGTTGGGCTGCGAGAAGCTTGCGCTCTACGATATTGAGGGCTACGAGGAGGCGGTCGCTTATTTTCTGCAGGCGATCGCTGAGAACCCGGCGGATGCCTCCGCTCATGCCGGGCTGGCCGAGGCTTACGCGTATTGGGGGTTTCGCCGCGAGTTAGAGGGAGCCGAGTGCGCGAGTTACTACGCGTTGGCGTACGACGCCGCAAAGACGGCTCTGCAGCGGGCACCGGAGAAATCCGAGACGCATCGAGCGATGTCGGCGGCGCTGCGCCGGGGGAAGCATGCCAACCCCGACCGGCGTAAGGCGGAGATTCTAGTCGCTTTGGATCTCGATCCGCTCGATGCTAAGAACTGGTACGAGCATTGGAGGGCGTTCGGCTACGATTTATCCTCATCGTCGATATGGCGGGCACTGGAGCTCGATCCGGGGCTTTGTTCCGCGCATATTGATTTGGGCGCGGTGTTTACCGAGGAGGGGCGATTGGATGAAGCGGTCCAGCATCTCGCCAAAGCTGTTCAGTTGAGTCCCCGCAATTCGTTGGCCTATTATGACCTGGCGATGGTCCTTGACCGTTTAGGCCGGCGGGACCAGGCGCGCGAGGTGCTGGAGCAGGCGAAGAAGATGCACCCGGATTTAGTTTTGATCGATGAAGGATTGAAGCTTCTGGGAGGTGGGGGCGATGGGTCCGCATAGCGGAAAGGATAAATCCTCGTCCGAGCCGGTGGCGATAGATTTGCAGGGGGTTGAAGAAATATCGCGGCGTGCGCTTCGAACGTGCTGTGAGTTTCTAAAGTCATGGGGACAGGCGATTAAACTTTCCACGCTTTACAGTCCCCGTCACCCCGTCCCGGCTGCCGAGATTAAGCAGACGTTAAAGCTTGTAACCCGCCTATTCTCCGAAGTTGACGCTGATTCCATAACATTCGGATTGACAGAAGGACGTTGGCTGGTGAGCGGAACCCCCCTTATGGAAGCCTCGGCGGTTTTTGAGCCTATTGCCGCGGTGTTTCGGAGATTTTCGATCGGAGGAATTTCCGTCGCGCGGGGAGTACTCCTCTATGAGTTGGAGGCATTTGCCGCGCTCGCTTCGGTCCCTCCTCATCGCGTCGAGGAGATTGAGGTTGCGGATTTTTTAAAGCAAAAGGGCGTGCGTCATATCCTTCCCGAAACGGAACACTACCGGCGCGCACGCTCGGCTTCCCCTCTACCGGGAAAAATCGAACGTCCGATTCAGTGGCGCGATACCCCGATTCCAGGTCAGGGAGGATCGAAAGGGGAAACAGGTAAAGGGAATGAAATTGGAAGAGGCGTCCAAACCGGGCCGAAACGAGGGGGGGGCTCGGGCGGCAGCGCGGGTGCCGGGGATGGAGGGGCCGGG
>JBFIEP010000513.1:0-2658 GCA_041603335.1 Elusimicrobiota bacterium
GGGCTGGTAAAACGGAAAATTCTTCGGACCGCGCCGGCCCTTCGCGGGAACATGAAAGGACGCCTCTTCGCTGAGCAGAGTTTGCGCCGCGGCCATGTCGACCTCGTAGGAAACGTCGTAGGTGTAGAAACGGACGAGTTCACCTTTCATATTTCTACAGTAATACTACGGGCTTCGGGACGGGCCGGCCCTGGGTTTGATTCCCGTCTCCAGGGGGGTTCTGTTGATGAAGTTTCTCATCTCTTAGCAGGCTCCAATACCCGCTTCGACATACGGAAAATCCGGGGTCCAAGCGGGCAGAGAGCCGAAGACGCTATTCGCTGCGACTCCGATCCCATGATTCCCCCCCTGGTTAATTTCCTTAAGCGTTTCTTCGATGCGGCGGGAGGTGCCCCAATCGCTCCAATTCACGCCCCATATCGGCATAACCGCTATATCCTGCGGGCATTGTTCGAAAACGCGCCGCGAAACGTTGACCGGTTCCATGGCCCGGTATTCTTCCGCGAGAATGAAATCACGGTAAGTGCCGGACCAATGTTTCCGTATTCGATTAAATCGAAATCCGAGTTCGGGAAGATGTTTTACGATTAAGTCGAATAATCGTGCGGCCCGGGCCACCATGACAAAGGTGTTCCACAGATACCCTTGGCGGCAGTACTCGCCTGCCAGTTCTAATTCGGGTTTTTCATGGAAGCGCTCGATTCGGCGAAGCGACGCCCCGTCGTGTGAGCCGATTTCACTGCCGGGTTGGATGTAGCCGTATTCCTTATCCGGCGTCGTCGGTAGAATCCCGAGCATAACGATCTGCTTGGGACTTTTTTCAACCGCCTTAGACGCGGCTGAAACATAGGACATAAAGCGCTTTTCTTGAAGAACGAAGTGATCCGACGGAAGGATCGCGACTGTTGCATTTGGATCCCGTTCCAGGATGGCCGTTAGCGGCAGGAGGAGCCCCGGGGCCGTGTCGAGGTTGCAGGGCTGACGCAGTGTCGTCTGAAGCGGATGATTCTCCAGGCAGCGTTTGGCCTCGTATTTATGCGAGGAGTCGATAACCGTAACGATGCGGTCCTGCCGGATCAGCATTTCAGCCCGATCCAGCGTGTGCTCCAGCATGGAGCGCTTCCCCGTAAAGGCGAGGTATTGCTTGGGGGTGCTTCGTCCGAAGCGGCGCCGCACATAGCCGTTAAGACGAACCCCGCTTCCTCCTGCGAGAACGATGCCCCAGAGCGAGGAATCGCTTTTGCAGTAGGGCATCATTTCGCCCTCACGCTTGCTTTTCTTGTGCCGGGTAAGGCTTTGGAGCGGCCGACTGTTTGAAAATACCGGATCGGGGAGAGGACCTCTTTGCCTTCTTGTGTGCGGACCCGGGCGCGAAGTCTATGCTGCTTCTCGGATTTCTCGGCGTCGTCTTCCCAGTCGAACCACCAAAACCCGACTGCAGGCCGGCAGATCTGCCAGGTTCCCCCGTCGATTGAAACCTCGGTTAGTCCTTGAATGAGGACGGCGATGCGGAAAGTATAGCGGCCCGAACGAATCTTCTCGTCGGGAACAGGATAATCGATGTTGATTTTGTCGCTTTTGCGATGATGGCCGTTATTGCCCATGGTATCTCCGTAAGAAAGAGGATGTTGTGAAGATTGATTGTCCTCAATTTCCGGTTATGAAACTATTCGGGCGACTACGGGTTTCCCCTCCGGCTAATACGGATTAAAACTCCGTAGAAATACGGGGCTGCACCGTAAATCTAAGGTGCCGTTATATACGGGCAAGCGCCCGTCCCTTATTTTCTTGCGATAGAACTGCTGAAAAGGAAGCGGTTCGGCTGGGCTTTTAGGTCAAGTTGACTTGGATACTTGATCGAAGATCCATTGGTAGTTCTTTTCCAACCCGTCCCGCAGGGTGATGCTCGGGGCCCAGTCAAAGGTCTGTTTAATTAACGTGTTGTCGCTGTTGCGGCCGTTGACGCCTTTGGGCGCATCCAGATTGTACTTTCGTTCCAGTTTGACGCCGGCGATATCTTCAACGATGTCAACGAGCTGATTGATCGACACCATTTCGGAACTGCCGACATTTAATGGTTCGACGCAGTCTCCGTGCATCAGCGCTTCAGTCCCGATCAAGCAATCATCGATATAGGTGAAGCTTCTTGTCTGCTTCCCGTCGCCCCAAATTTCAATTGATTTCTCATTATTGATTTTCGCGAGCGCGATTTTTCGGCAGGTCGCGGCGGGGGCTTTTTCCCGGCCGCCGTCGTATGTCCCATGCGGTCCATAGACATTGTGGTACCGCGCCACCCGCGTCTCTATTCCATAGTCTTCCCGAAAGTGCCGGCACATTCTTTCTGAAAAGAGCTTTTCCCAGCCGTAACCGTCTTCGGGCATCCCGGGGTAGGCGTCGCTTTCTTTAAGCGGCGGGATGTCATGTTCTTTCTGTTTGTCGGCATTGTAGACGCATGCCGAAGAGGAATAAAAAAAGCGCTCAACCTTCTGTTCGCGGGCGGCCATGAGCATATGCGTGTTGATGAGAACGCTCAGCATGCATAA
The DNA here is from genome assembly GCA_041603335.1 of Elusimicrobiota bacterium. Taxonomy (GTDB): domain Bacteria; phylum Elusimicrobiota; class Elusimicrobia; order UBA1565; family UBA1565; genus UBA1565. Next base: position 2,544 of record JBFIEP010000513.1, read on the forward strand.
CGCTTTGTTATTCTCAATAAATCCCATGCCGCCCATATCGGCGGCGAGATTGTACACGAGCCGTGAATCCTTCACCGCCGTTTGGCAGGCGTCTATTCCCCGGAGATCAAGAGAA
>JBFIEP010000514.1:0-2651 GCA_041603335.1 Elusimicrobiota bacterium
CGCTGCTCTTAGCGCTCCTCGTTCCCTTCGAAGCGAATGCCGCTGTTTCAGAAGTCGTCGCCGTTGGCATTGCCCGCAGTGTTTCCCGCATCAAAGTTCGAACGCATGGGAAGTTTTCCGTCATCGATCAAGCCACCGGCGAAATGAAGCCGCTTGAGTCGGGAAAGGTTTATAACGTTGAAGGCGATGAAGGCAAGCAGGTCGTGTTCGGGCCGCATTTATTTATGGGCCCCTTGCGGCTGCTTCCGGGCGGCCCGAATGAATACGTCACCATCAACGAAAAGAAATACAGCGGGAATCTCGTTTTCCAGGCAAATGCCGATGAGACGGTCACCGTCATTGACGAAATCGATATCGAGGATTATCTTCTCGGTGTTTTACCGAAAGAAATGAGCCCGACGTGGCCCTTGGAAGCGCTGAAAGCGCAAGCGGTTGTGGCCCGCACATTCGCTCTCAATAATTTAGGGAAGTATTCCGAAAAGGGATATGACCTTCGGGATGATGCCATGAGTCAGATGTATTCGGGTTTGACGGATGTGTCCCCTCGTATCGAGAAGGCGGTCCGAGCCACGCGCGGGCAAACGCTGTATTACGCAGGAAAACGGATGCCTGTTTATTTTCATTCATCCTGCGGCGGCCATACCAGCGATCCCAAAACGGTTTGGGGAGGTGCCGGTAAAACACCGCGCCCCCTGCGGGGTGTCCGCGACCGGTATTGCCGCCTTTCCCCCCATCAAAAATGGAAGGCCTATTTCAGAACAAGCGACATCCTGTCGGTCCTGCAGCGGCGCGGTATTAATTCTGTCCGTCTGGATGGAATCCGGAAGGGTTCGGCGGCCTCTTCCGGATATCTGGCGGCGATTAAACTCCATCTGGATCGCTCGTGGCGCATGATGTCGGCAAATAAGCTGCGGATGTGGCTCGGCCCGACAGAGCTTAAGAGCGTGCGCATCGACCGTATCCGTCGTCGCAAGAAAGGGTTTGAATTCCTGGGCCGCGGCTACGGCCACGGCGTCGGTCTTTGTCAGTGGGGTTCGCGCGCCCAGGCGGACCGCGGGCATGACTACGAGACCATCCTTTCCTTTTATTTCCCCGGTGCGCGCATGCAGCTTGAAGCTGCGCTGCGGTGAGTTTTAACCTAACGGATTATCACTTCGACTACCCCGACTCCCTGATCGCGGTCAAACCCGCCGAGCCCAGGGATTCGGCGAAACTATTCATCCTCGATCGCGCGAAAGAAGAATACGGACATAAACACTTCTCCGATCTTCCCGATTATTTACAGGAAGGTGATTGCCTCGTCTTAAACCGCAGCAAGGTTATCCCCGCCCGGCTCGTCGGGAAAAAAACAACCGGCGGACGCGTTGATCTCTTAATGGTCAAACGCCTTGCCGACCGTAAGTGGACGGCCCTGTCCGCTCAGTTAAAGCCCGGCGTTGAAATAATTTTCTCCGAGACGCTTCAGGCGAAGGTCTATTCCATCAACGATAACGGCGAATGGATTTTAGACTTCAATGAGGACGGCCTGGAAGAACTAATGGAACAGGTCGGGGAGGCTCCCCTCCCTCCTTACATCCAGAAGCGCAGAAAGACCGAACATGTTGAGATGCCCGATCGTGACCGCTACCAAACCGTTTACGCGCAGGAAAAGGGATCGATCGCCGCACCGACAGCCGGGATGCATTTTACTCCCGCTCTCCTCGAGAAGATTCGAGCGCAGGGTGTTGCGGTTGCCGAACTCATTCTCCATGTCGGGCCAGGCACCTTCCGGCCTGTAAAAGCAGAGGATGTGCGGGAACATCCCATGCTGCCTGAGCGATTCGAAGTGCCGGAAGAAACGCCTTCAAAATTACAGAAAGCAAAACGCATTATCCCCGTGGGAACAACGGCTGTTCGAACGCTGGAAACTCTCGCAGCAGTCGATCCGCAATTTAAGAACATCCCGATGGAGGGAGATGCATCCTTATATATTTATCCCGGCCGTCCCTTTAAAGCGGTGGATGCACTCGTGACCAATTTTCATCAGCCCAATTCTACGCCCATACTTCTCGCAAGTGCCTTTGCCGGACGGGAACGGATTCTTGCTTCTTATTCGGAAGCGGTGAGAAAAGAATATAGACTCTTCTCCTACGGCGATTCGATGCTGATTCTATGAGCTGTTTTAAAATTACAAAAACCGCAGAAGGTTGCCGCGCTCGAACAGGGGTTCTGACAACGGGACACGGCGAAGTCGAAACGCCTGTCTTTCAACCCGTTGCGACCATTGGATCTGTTAAAGCTCTCTCCACGGAAGATTTGGAAGCTCTGGGAATCGATGCGATTTTGTCCAATGCCTACCATCTCTATCTTAGACCCGGTGCTGACGTCGTAGAGCATTGCGGCGGCTTGCACAAGATGATGGATTACAAAGGGTCTATTTTGACGGACTCCGGGGGATTTCAGATCTTCAGTCTTCCTGGAATGCGAAAGATTAATGAGGAAGGCGTCACCTTCAGCTCCCATTTGGATGGTTCAAAACACACGATAACGCCCGAGAGTATTATTGAGATTCAGGGTAAGCTCGGATCGGATATGTGGACTTCTCTCGATGAATGCCCTCCGTATCCGTGTACCGAACAACAAGCCAAAAAAGCGAAAAAGAAGAAGAAGAA
>JBFIEP010000515.1:0-2646 GCA_041603335.1 Elusimicrobiota bacterium
AAACCGACCTGCGGGGTCTGCCCGATACTTGAGTATGTGGAAAATGGCGATCTCTTCACGCGAGCCCCGGATTCAAGACGCTGCCGGATTTTGATGGGGATGCAGGATGATTTGTTCCGTCGATTGGCGGATCCGAAGCAGCGTAAGGTCATGGAGACCTGGATCGATTCTTCCGACCCTTCGATATACCAGAGGATATGATGGGAAAAACGGAAGTCAAACGCATCGATATTAAACTCGGGTTCTCCTGCAATAACAGATGTCGATTTTGCGTTCAAGGGGATAAGCGGGAAAGGTTCGAGGCCAGGCCGCTAAAGCAAGTTCTCATCGATTTGAAGGAAGGCCGGGAAAGCGGTGCGTGCGAATTAGTGTTGACCGGGGGGGAGCCCACCCTGCAGCCAACCCTGCTCGAAGCTGTTCGCGAGGCCAAGAAACTCGGGTATTCAAATATTCAGGTTCAAACAAACGGCCGCCGGTTTTTTTATGAAAAATTCTGCGACGAATTGATTGCAGCGGGGGCCAATGAATTTGCACCGGCGGTGCATGGATCTACCGCCGAGATCCATGACTATTTAACCCGCGCCCCGGGGTCATGGGCCCAAACCGTACAAGGAATCCGGAATCTAAAGCGGCGGGGAATGCGGGTGTCGACCAATTGCGTTGTGACCCGCGGAAACTATCGGGATCTTCCTGAAATCGCCCGTTTGCTGGTTAAACTGCAGGTTCGGGTATTTCAATTCGCCTTTGTCCATGAAGTCGGGGAGGCGGGGAAAAACAGCCATTGGCTTACGGCGCGGTATAAACGCTGTGTTCCGTTTATCCACCAAGGGCTGCGTATCGGGCGTGAAGCGGGGATCGCGTGTTTTACCGAAGCGGTCCCGCTTTGTTTTATGGAAGGGTACGAGGAGCATGTCGCAGAACGCGTAATGCCCAAAACAACGATCCACGACGCCGAAGGAACCATCGCGGATTACTCCGACTATCGTTTAGGAGAGGGGAAAGCAAAAGGCCCCCCTTGTGAAATCTGCCAACGGGAGCCCAATTGCGAGGGACCTTGGAAGGAATATCCGGAGCAGTTCGGCTGGGAGGAATTTGTGCCTTTTTTGGAGAAACCGCGATGAAAGACAACGAAGATTTAAGCTGGCTCGCACGTAAAGCCGACGGTTTAAGGGGCGGCGCACAATTACCCGTTAAGCAGGAGGATCCGACGGTTGCAGAACAAACAGAACAACTATTAGCTGCCTTGAAAAAAGAAGGGATTCGCGGTTCCTTGGAAGGACGCACCTTGTACACCAAGGAGCTCCCGCACGGCTGTACGGGGTGTCTCGAGGGAGAGGGAACCAATCTATTTGTTACGGGTAAGTGCACCCGTGACTGTTTCTTCTGTTTTAACACCAAGCCGAGAACCGATGAAATCGTCGTCCATGGAGTTAAAATTGAAAATCCGGAGGAGGCCCCGGAGATCGTCGAACGATTTGATTTATCAAGCATCGGCATCAGCGGAGGAGAACCGCTCCTTTATCCCCGGAGAGTCCTTGCCATTATCGCCGCGCTTCGAAAGATGAAACGCCGGCTGCGTATCGATCTCTATACAAATGGAGATCTAGCCTCGGACGAAATTTTAAAATCGCTTCAAAGCGCCGGTCTTGACAGTGTGAGATTTAATCTCGTCGCCAATAATTTCGACCTTGATCCGGTCCGTCGTTCACTTCGATATTTCCGGGATACAACCGTGGAAATCCCGGTGGTTCCGGAACGGATGGAAGAGCTGAAGAAGATGGTCCTCGATTTGGATTCACTCGGTGTCCGGTACCTGAACATCCACGAACTCTTTGCATGCCGTGAGAATGAAGGGCGCGTCGGCAATGAAGGGTATTCCCCAAAAGAGGAAGCGTCGGCGACGCTTCAGTGGGCGCCGGTTGCAAATGGAGACGCTGCCGCGCTTGAACTTCTGCTATTTTCCCTGCGCAACGCCCGTGAGTTATCCGTCTATTACTGTTCGTGCAAAACCCAGGAAATGATCGGAAAGCGCGGATTAGAGCGACGGGCTAAATCGTCTCAACAAACGGTTTAGATTTCGCCTTGAAGATACTGAATCGCTTCTAGAGCGGAATATTCCATCCGCCGCAGCTTCCGTTGAAGGGCGCGCACCGGAGTAATATCTCCCAGAGTGAGCAGTTCGGGTTCTCCGGGTTGACCGACCCCGGCGGCAGCCATAAGTCCGTTGCACAGGCACATTGAATTCCGGGTGCGCCACATGGGGCCGCCCGAGCGTTGAAAAATATCCATATTGTCCGCGGGACAAAGAGCGACGGGTTTTCCGTCCTTCGGGCGATATCCGCGTAAATGACCGAGATTGCAGACACGTTCGCGCGCTGAATAAACAGTCGGGTCTCCTAGGGTCCCGGGCAGGAGAGCGAGTTTGAAAGGGAACGTACTCGGAGAGGCATCGGAACTGGCGACAACCTCCATTTTGTTCTTCCATATCGCGGCTAACGCCCGTTTCTTTAATGCGGGCTCCATTCCGGATTCCGAACACAAGGCAAAAAGCGTCCCCACCTGCCGCGGAGGGGTTTCTGTCCCGGGAGAAACCGGGTGTCCATACCCCCCGGCTACAAAAAAAGGAATCCCGAGTGCGGCGATCGC
>JBFIEP010000516.1:0-2637 GCA_041603335.1 Elusimicrobiota bacterium
CGAACTACTGACGAGCACCTCTCCATTTGTTCCGAGAGCAACCCCGGCCCATAAATTACCATCATACTCGGCTAAGGAAGTGATCTTTCCGCCGCCTCCCCCCGTATACACGGTATTCCAGGCATTTCCGTCAAATTCATAAATAAATACCTCGCCGGCGCCGTCCCCCGTCCCGGCATACAGACGGCCGTTAAAGGCTTTGAGAGCATGAATTTTATCGATGGTCCCGAAATCATTCGCGACTCCCCAGGAGGTTCCATCGAACACGAGTACCTTTCCATTGAAGGTAGAGCCGATACCCGCGTACAAGCGTCCGTTATAAACCTCAAGAGAGTGGATGTCTTCATCAGAACTTGCGGCTGAATTGTAGCTGACAGACCACTCACTCCCATTGTCGCAGGCGTTGTTATCTACCCCCGGTCCTGCGGGATCACAAACCCAGATATCCGCACCGGCGGCTTCTCCGCCCATCCCGGCATAAAGCTTCCCTTCGTATTCCGCGAACGCGAGAACGCGGGGGTGCGTCCCGCTTCGACTCGCATTCCAATTCGTCCCATCGAAGAAATCAATCGCACCATCGATTCCCGACGGGCCATAGCCTGCGTAAAGCTTGTTGCGGTAGTTGAACAGGGAATAAACGTGAGAAACCGCCTGCAAATCGGGGAGCACGCCTCCCTGAAGACTGCGGAAAGTTTGCGCGCCGTCGGTTGAGAGAAGAACGGCAAAGGTCCCGGGAGGGGACGTGAAATGACCCGGCAGCGACATCGTACTGATCGAGAACCCGGACTGGAGATCGGTCATCCGGATTTGGGTCGTTGCTCCGTTGATAACGTCGGTGTATTGATCGTAGCCCTTAAGCCCGCCCGTAGAATAGAAGGTCCCGAAATCAGAGGACGCCGGCTGGGTGAAATCGGTGAAGAAACGGTATGTCCCAGACCAAGGACCGGCACGCTTTAGCTGGGCATTATTGGCGCGCACCCGCCAGAAATACGTGGTGCTATCAAGGAGCGAGACACCCTCCAAGGCCACCGAACCCGAATCATTCGACGTTTCCGTACTGGAGACGATTATCTGCGAAGTCGTGGAGATAACCGGGGCAGAGAAATTTTCGTTGACGCTGATTTCAACGTAGTACGACGCCCCCAAGCCGAGGCCTTTCGCCGTACCCGTGCTCGGTCCGACCCACGCGAAATTAAAGGTGTCGGTTGTCACCCAACGACGGTCCGCGGGGAAGGTCGGCGTCGAAACCGAAATGGGGGTAATGGTATCGACAATGATCGAATAGGGCCCAACCTCCCTTCGGGTCCCGGCTCCATTCACAAACGTGAACACGACCTGATTGGTCGCCCCGCAGCCGCCTCCTCCGCTGCAGGTTTCGGTATTCGTAGATTGACTGAGTTGGAGATGCGAAGAGAGTTCTTCAAACGACAGGGTTCCATCGACTCCTGTCATGGTTGTGAAGGAAATTTCTGCATGCTCGAGGATGACCGCATCTCCAGCCACGCCGCTCTGACCGGAATAAAGATTACCGTTGTAATGCGCCAATTCAGTGATCGCATTAGCGCCGCTGGTGACCGCCATGGGACCCGCCGGATCAAGGATGTAGAGGCCTCCGGCGGCATCACTCGCGAAAAGATCGCCTTTGAAGGAAACCATCTCTCGAATATCGATACCCGGAGTAAATGAGGCGACCCACTGATCCCCTCTTAATTCGGTTAGAGCCGTCCCCTCCGCGCGGTAAAGAATATTATCGTGGACGGCCATTGCCGTTGTTCCCGATTCAGTCGGGGCAGCCGATTGCCAAAAGGTGCCGTCAAAGGAATAAAGCTGGCCGTCAAATGCGGAAAACAAACGTCCCTCATGTACGGCCAGCCCTCGCGGATCCCCTGCGTTGGCTTGCGGCATACTGATGGTCCAAGTGGAGCCGTCAAATACATAGTTAGCCCAACCCGTTTCCTTCTGGGCATAGAGTTTTCCGTTATAGACTTGAAGCGTTCCAAGCCCGCTGGAATCCCGATAATGCTCGGTCCAATCCGCGGGATCACAGACACCGCTGGAAGGAATACATTCAATGATTAATCCACCGGTAGGTGTAAGAATGGCCGCGTACAGCCGTCCGTTGTACTCCGCCAAATCATCAACCGTTAGGGTCTCAGCACTGGCAGGAAAACTATTTACCCAGGACGTGCCGTCAAACCGGGCGATTTCTCCATCACTCGCTCCGGTCCCATACCCCGCATAGAGATGTCCGTTAAACTCCTCCAAGGATTCCACCCTCTCGGCGGATCCCGGAGAGGCGCGCGACTGAAGATTGCCGACAGTAACCCAGCTTGCGCCCGCATCGGAGGAGTATCGGACACCGTAATTAAGGGTATGGGTTTTCGCATCCCCCACAAAGCCGCTTGTACTCACAACCATGCCGCTCTGCAGATCACGCACCCGCAATTGAACGGTCACACCCTCTGCGAGGTCGAGGAAGTCCGTTTGATTAAATAATCCATCCGTGGAATTACGGATCCGGAAGGTGTTTGCTTCGGGAATCGTATTGTCCAAGGTGAACGAATAGACGCCGGAATACGGTGAGTAGGTATCGAGGGCGAAATTGCGCAGCCGCATGCGCCAATACCACGTACCGTC
>JBFIEP010000517.1:0-2636 GCA_041603335.1 Elusimicrobiota bacterium
CGGCAGGAGCAAGTCCCAAACCAGCTGCCATCGCGGTTCCCATACCACTAAACGTCGGGCCCATAATGCCTTGGATCGCCATCATCGCGATCATCATCATCATTTTCTGCTTCATCATTTCTTTTGCGGCCTTGGATCCATCATCCTTGGCTTCTTCGCCCTTCACCTCAGGGACCTCGATCTTCTTGTTGCTAAGGCCCCCATCGGTTGCTTTCAAATTGGTCGGCGTACCGGCACCCGCAGCGATTCCGGTGGCGGCGCTTAACTGCGACATCGCAGAACCGCCCGTCGCCCCGGAGGCATCAAAGGTTTGGCGCCCGCCGCCGTAAGCATTCTCATCGCCGCCATTGAGACCTTCAAGCGCACGCTTCTTCGCGCCCCGCAGGCCTTCCAAGGAACGATTATTCTTAACGGCACGCTTGGCAATCCGTCCTCCGGAAGAAACCTTGCCGGGAGAGAATGAAGCGGTTCCAGGGGATAGACCCGTTTTTCCGCCCAGACCAAACGCCTTGTCTATCTTTAGGCTTGCACTTGTTGAACCGCCGCCGCTCTTGCGCGACCCTCCGACCTTACTGGCATTAAGCTTCGGTTTCTTAAATCCACTTCGCGCCGATTTATTACTCCAACTGTTATCGGGTGCCTTTGTTTGGTTAGCGACCTTCGCCATCGCCTCGGCGTACTTAGACGAGTTCGGGCCGTCTTTGGCGGCGGCCTCAAGGTCCTTCGCGAGATCCTCTGAAATCGGCGATCCGGCGGCGGCTCCGGGGGAATTGTGGCTCTCGGGAGCGGCCCAAAGGGAGCCCTGCTGAGTGGAACGGGGATCCGCCGTATATCCGGAGGCGTCCTCACCTCCGCCCCCCTCTTCAGATGCCGCGCGCGCGAGGTCGGCAAGCGAACCGGGAGCTCCGTTCGGATTTGAGGTGGAATCAAGGGAAAATAGACTTTGTTCGGCTGCCGGGCCGTTTGCGATCTCGTCGGCGCCCGTCGAGGGCATGGACGACAATGAGAGCCACGCGCCGATCATTACCCCGGCGGCGATCATAACCCACCCATATTTCTTCAGGTGATTTTCGCCTCGACTGCCACTCATCACTGACGGCATAGGACCCCCCTGGCCTTACCTTCTCAGTGTAGAGACGGCCCCTTGCTTTGTCAAGGGCCCGATTTCAGAGGCGACAATATTGGAAAAGGTCTATTACTGCGCTGGTTTTCGACCTTCGCCAGCGTCATCCGGAGGCGCAAATGGGGGGCGTGACGGAGCGGTACTTTCCACAGAGCCGGCACGCGCAATCGGAGGGCGGCCGTTGCTCTGCGCGACCTTGACCGACTCTCTGCCGAATTCTTTAAAAACGGCTTCGATTTCGTCGTAATCAAGTTCTTCATGCTCTAACAATTCGGAGACAAACCGCTCAACGAGCGGCCATTCTTCCTTTAGTGTTTTCTCGACAGACAGCAAACATTCCCGAAGGATCTCCTGCGTCTCCATGTTGAGCTTATCCTTCATAGCTTCCGACAACTGGTCCTTGGGAATTGACGTCAAATCACCTATGAAACCGCTGTTTCCCATTCCGAATCTCCATACCATGGAATGGGCATGCAGCGTAGCGCTCTTAAAATCCGAGGAGACACCGTCAGTCGTCACACCGTACTTAAATTTCTCGGAGACGTACCCCGCTAAAGCCACCTTAATTTGGGCCATGTAGGTGGCGCGGTCACTCGAATACATTTCCTCTTTAGGAGACGTATGCACGACACCCAAGACACCCCCGCGGGAGATAATCGACGCCTTGAAGACATCTTCCGTTGGATGGGTGAGATAAAGAACAATCAGATGCCCGGCCTCATGATAAGCGGTCATCTCTCTCTCATGGGGAGTCATATTGATTCGATGGGCAATCCCAAGCTCGATTCGTTCAATCGCTTCCGAGATTGCCCTGTAGCCTACGAGCTCCCGCTCTTGGCGCGCTGAAATCAGTGCTGCTTCTTTAAGAATATTCTCGATTTCCGCCGGAGTTTTATAAACCGCTTTCCGGGCGAGGCGTCCGAAATCGACATCGGGGTCCAAACTAATCTTTCCCCCGTAGTATTCGAAAAGATCACGGCGCTCCTCAAGATTGGGACGACTGATTTGGATCTTACGATCAAAACGGCCGGGACGCAGAACGGCTGGGTCCAGCACATCCTCAGCGGCGTTCATCGCACCCATCACAAGAATCTGGGCGTCGCTATCGGTGATGCCATCCATTTCAACGAGAAGTTGGTTCAATGTCGAATTCGATTCCGACGAACCTCCGAACGCATCAAGAAAAACGCGCTTCTTGGCCAAGACTTCAAGTTCATCGATAAAGATGATGCAGCCGTCGCCGTACGCGTCGGCGTATTCCCGGGCCTGTTTAAAAAGTTTTCGTACGCGCGAGGCTCCGACACCCACGAACATTTCAACGAACTCCGACCCGGAGACCGATAGGAACGGGAGGCCGGCTTCCGCCGCGATCGCTTTTGCGAGCATCGTTTTTCCGCAGCCCGGAGGTCCCGTCAACAAAACTCCGCGGACAATATTTCCGCCGATTTTTTTAACACGGGCCCGGTCTCGAATAAGCTGAACAACTTCCCAGGCTTCACGCTTAGCTTCCTTC
>JBFIEP010000518.1:0-2634 GCA_041603335.1 Elusimicrobiota bacterium
TGCCGCCGCAATTAAACCCCAGGTAAAGGCGCTTGGTAAAAGCAGTCACAAGCCCCCGCCCTATGGGGGATGGACCGAATATTGGGATGAATACCTTTTGTATAACCCGGAAAAAGGATTTAGCTGGCTTATCGTAGAAGAAGGGCATTACACGCTCGACCGGACGACAACAATCCGACCCACCGGCTTGACTAAGTATTTAGCGCAGAAACGGAGTGTAGGGTTTGGCGGGCAGACTTACCAGGTTTACGACCGGGGGAAGGCCGTTCTTGATGAGGCCGAAGGGGAGACGCCCTGGATCGCGAAGCCGGGTGACATTTTTGAATCTGTGGAATTAATCGCCCCTCCTAAAATGGTCACGGTTGAAAAGTCCAAAGGCGAGGTGGAGCACTTTCTGGGCGAATACGTGGAGCCCCGGGAGGTGTGGGATGGGTTTAAGCTGCCGGGAGAGCCTCCCGAGCGTCATTGGGTCCACGGAGCCCAGCCGTTTGTCGAAAGCGAATTTAACGCCCAAGCAAAATGGTGGACGCTCGGGTTTGCGATTGTTTTCTGTCTCCTTTTTGTAAGCTCATCGCTTATTTCGAAACCGAATGCCGCTCTTTCCCAGAAATTCACGCCCCGTTTCCCGGAACCATTCACAACGCAATCATTTGAAATCAAGCGCCCGAACACCGTGTGTCGGGTTCAGACCGACGCTTCCCTGAGTAATTCCTGGCTTTGGCTGGGCATTGATGTCCTCGATGAGAGAAATGAATTTGCCGGGGAAGTTTCGGTGCAGATGGAAGAGTATCACGGGACGGAGGGGGGCTACGCCTGGAGCGAGGGCAATCATAAGGCTACCGCGTTGTTTGTCATCAAGGATCCGGGAACATACCGCCTCCGTCTGATTGGGGAGGGCGGACAGGGACAGGGTGTGAAGAATTTTAATCCTCCGATTTCTTTGACGGTCGAAAGTGATTACGTCCCCTGGCGTTTTTATTTGTTGGGTTTCTGTTTCACGATGATTATCGCGTTCGTAATGTTGTCGAAGAAGAGTAGTTTTGAGTCCGCTCGTTGGAGTGAAGTGATTGAGGATGACGATGATGACGACTAAAACCGCTCTCTGGGTTGCATTTTTATCGGGTATGTTGGTTGCGGCGGTTATTGGGACCCGTTCGGGTTTTGGACTTCCAAGCGTTAAGAAAGAAGCAGTCAGTTCGCGTGAAGGCAGTGCCCGCAGCCAGTCGCATCGCCGTTCAGGACGATTTTATTTGTACCGCTCCGGAAAATAGCCGGGGAAGGAGGCTTCATGGTTACACAAGATGTTTGGGCGCATTTCGTAAGCAGCGTTATATACGCCTTTCTTGGGATGGGGATGTTTTTTATCGCGTATTGGATACTCGATAAGGTCACCCCGTTTTCCCTGCACAAGGAACTTGCCGACGAACACAATACCGCAATCGGTATCGTCGTTGGTTCCATGATGATCGGTCTCAGCATTGTTATTGGCGCCGCAATCCACGGCTAAGACTCTTGTCGGCTAAGCGTCGTATTCTGCTCGCGTCTGTGTTCGTTGCGGCCAATTGCGGCCTCGTATACGAACTTCTCGCGGGTGCCTTGTCGAGCTACCTGCTTGGGGACTCTATCACGCAGTTTTCACTCGTGATCGGAGTATTTCTCAGTGCAATGGGGCTTGGTGCCTGGTTGTCGAAGTTTATAGAAAAACGCTTGCTGCGTTCTTTTATCCAGTTGGAAGCCGCAGTTGGGCTCGTGGGTGGTTTCTCTGCTGTTGCTCTCTACGCGGCGTTTACCTACGCGGAAGTTTATACTCCCTTCCTATTCCTTGTGGGAGGCTCGGTGGGTGCGCTCGTCGGAGCTGAGATCCCGCTCTTGATCCGCATTCTAAAGGATGACGGCCCGTTAAAGGCCACGGTCTCGGATGTGTTTGCGGTTGATTATGCAGGGGCTCTCGCCGCGTCGTTGCTGTTCCCTATTATCCTCGTGCCCAGACTCGGTCTGATGATGACGGGCTTTCTATTCGGGGCGATGAATGTCGCGGTTGCGGGTGTCTGTATTTGGATGTTTCAAGACCGTCTGGAGCGGGTTCGCGGGCTCGCTTTTCAGTGTTCCTTTGCCTTCCTTTTGCTGCTGGGAGGCGCATTCAGCTCCAATCGACTGGTTGATTTTTTTGAGGCCGAGCGGTATGAGGATGACATTATTTTCTCAAAGCGCACTCCCTATCAGCAGATAACCCTCACGCGTTGGCGGGATGACGTTCGGTTATTCTTAAACGGTCAGTTGCAGCTTTCAACGATCGATGAGCATCGATATCACGAGTCGCTCGTGCATCCGCCGATGAGTGCTCACGGAAAACCCGGGCGTGTTTTGATACTGGGCGGAGGCGACGGGATGGCCTTGCGCGAGGTCTATAAGCATCCCTCTGTCCGCGAGGTTGTTGTTGTGGATCTTGATCCCGATATGACGCGTCTCTTTTCGGAAAATAAGCTTTTGCGGGATTTGAATTCCAATTCGCTAAACGATCCCCGAACGACTGTTCTAAATGCCGACGCGATGTCCTATCTGCGCCGGACGCGTGATTTCTTCGATGTAATTCTGATGGATTTACCGGACCCCAATGACATCGCGGTGGGGAAA
>JBFIEP010000519.1:0-2631 GCA_041603335.1 Elusimicrobiota bacterium
CATATTGGCGACCCGAATCCCCAAATCCATCCGCCGGGGTAACCCCAAACGCATATGCAGGGTTAAATTTGGAAACAGCATCTTGTCCGGAAGCGCCTTGCCCGGATCCTTGTCGGCCAAGGATTGGACCTGAATTTCAGGGAAAGTGGATTTGTCGAACGGGAGATGACCGACACCGAGGCTGATGTCCGGCTGCATGCGCCATGGGCGCATTTCGTTAGGCGAGTCAAAGCTGGATCCGGACGAGAAACCGAGCCCCGTCGCGACCTCCCCGCTGAGCCAATCCATCATCCGGGTGAAATCATCGGACATCGTTGGATTAGCCGCCCAAACGGGTACCGCCGCTGCGGCCCAGAAGAGGACGGCGAGGGCCGCCCTTCTCATACTAATGTTTATGGGGAACGGGTCGACGACTTTCAGTGGACCAGCGAATTGTCTGCCGGCCCGATTCAAAGCTGAGTTGCGTGTGTCGTCGAGATTCGTCGCGCTCATCACTTTCGGAGACTCCGAATCGTTTTGTAATGGCGCCTTTATTTCCGTGTTTTCTCATGATTTACCTATTTCCATTGTAACGCAGACCCCCCCTGGCTTCATGGGTCGTGGGACCCAGTAAAGAAGTGTTATAGGGCCTAGGTTGTTTGGGGCCTAAATAAGGACCACCCCTCCCGGGGACGGGAGGGGTGGTGCCAGACTTCAGGGATTCAACCTAGGGATTTAAGGTTGAATTTTCAGGGATTATCGTAAATTTCGAGTTTTCCATTCACCTTCTTGAGACCCAACCGGGCGTCCCCAAGGACCTTGAACACCGCGATCTGATCGGAGGGAACCAGAGCCTCGGGAACGAGAAAAACATGCATCTCCCCTTCAGCGTCCTTTGTGATGATCGAAAATAACCGCGCCTTAGTATCGAGCTTCGGACCGGCAATAACGCCATCGGTATAGAAGATTCGATATTCGGCACCGCCGATCGTAATGGCTTGTCCAGCCGCCTGGATCTTAGTAAGGAGAGTTCCGAGCCGGATGGCGCTTTCTTCATCGCCATTTGGATCATAAATATTGATCCTGCTGCGAAGAGGCTTAAGCGGGTTAGCCTGAACCTCGACAGCATACGCTTTTCCACCGATGGTGACTTCACCCTCGGCGTCAAGCAAACCGGCGATATTCAGAAGCTGAGGCGCAGCATCTCCCTCGACCCAAACACTCATGAAAGCGTTTTGATCTTTATCGAAGACGCCGCTCACATAAACCGTCTTTCCATTAATAGTGGAAGAGTAGGTTTTTTTGAAATGAGCGTTGTGATCGGCCTTTAAATCAAGCGTGGCCGTCGCGCTACCTTGTGCGGCCGAATCGGTCGCGGCAACGTTATTAATGTGGAAAGGAACGTCCTCGCCTTTGGAGACAGCGTTGATCGGTGCCGCACCCTGCGACGCCCAATGCCCGAATTTAGCTGTCCCAGCCGGCCCAACCAAGTGTCCAGCCGAAGCGTTAGCTCCAGGAATCAACGAGCCTGGCAATTCTGCCGAAACGCCCGAAGCGATGAGTGTAAGTCCGAATACGAACAGTGTGTACTTCTTCATAGTCCTCCCTGACCTTCCCTGTCCGGGACCACCTCCCAGGCGCATGGTGTCAGAGCTTTAGACCTTCAGTCCCTCAATCATGAGGGGTCCCAATTGTATCAACCCTAATCACATTAATGCAAGGAAATATTGACCGCGATCAAGTTCCCGTCGAGGAAATGACAAAAAAAAAACGCCCCGCAGGGCGTCTTTCTAGGTCCGACGTTCCGAATTCCTTAACTTCGGGAATCCTCGGGTGAGATTAATCCGATCTCGATGCCTTTTACAACAGCCTCGGTCCGATTGGAAACGTCGAGTTTTTGGAAAACACTATTGAGGTGATTTTTAATCGTTTTGACGCTGCAGCCGAGATCAGCAGCAATATCCTTATTGGCCATACCGCGCCCAAGCAAGGCAAGAACCTTAATTTCCGTTTTCGTTAGGGCAACAAGGGTCGCCTCGGCTGTTGAACTCGACATCTGCCGGAGTCCTTGAATCAGCTTCCCCATGACCGGCTGGGGAATCATCACACCCTCATTGGCGAAGGTCTTAAGAGCGTTGACAAGCTCCGAAGCGGGAAGCATCTTGGAGAGATATCCATTGGCTCCTGCCTGAATCGACTCCATAACATGGGCCTCATCCTCGAAAGAGGAGAGCATCAAAACGTTTGTGTCGGGGCATTCCGAGCGTATCTGCCGCGTAGCGCTTACCCCATCCATATGAGGGAGCTTAATATCCATAAGAACCACATTCGGCTTGAGCTTTTTCGCGAGGCGAACAGCTTCCTGTCCATCGGCGGCTTCACCGACGACGAGGATCGTCTTCTCATTACCGAGAAGATCCTTGATCCCCTCACGGAAGAGCGTCTGGTCATCTGCGATCATGACGGTAAGCTTCTTTTTTGCTGATGCCATCTAGTGGTTCCTCCCTCAAAATCTACGACTAATGCAACAGCCAATGTACCAAAAAAATGACGCTATAGCCAATCTATTTTAGGCTTTTGCACCCTGCTTGACGGGCTCGAACGGAATCGTAAAATGAAACGTAGCCCCTTTTCCGAGCCC
Organism: Elusimicrobiota bacterium; assembly: GCA_041603335.1. GTDB lineage: Bacteria > Elusimicrobiota > Elusimicrobia > UBA1565 > UBA1565 > UBA1565. The sequence goes on from JBFIEP010000519.1 coordinate 2,621, forward strand.
AGCTGATTCCA
>JBFIEP010000520.1:0-2630 GCA_041603335.1 Elusimicrobiota bacterium
GCAACCGCGGTACGTTCCGTGGAAATCTTACCCTGGACCTTCTCGGTTTCCCGGGAGGATTGCCTTACTTCAAATTCGGATTGGACAAGCCGGTTTTCAACACTGCGCCGCTCATTTCCGAGACGCTGCAGAGTGTCGACTGTCGTGAGGTGCTTCTCTCCGAGTTCGCGCACTGCGTTTTCAGAAGCGTCGCGTTCAGCGCAAAGTTTTTCGAATTCCGCGTGGAACGCTTCGTGCTCGGATTTCGCTTTCGCTAAGGCTTCACGCGCCTCACCGGCCTGCTTCTCAAAATGCGCAAGCTTCGGTTCCATTTCGCCAAGACGCCCTTCATCTTCGGCAAGATGAGCACGCGACGCTTCAAGCTGAGCGGTTGTCTGTTCCGAGGAAGACTGGGCGTTTGCAATCCGCTCTTCAAGACGGCCGATCTCTGATTTAATTTCAAAAATCTTCTGATTTGATGCCACGACGGCTTCATCATGGCTGGTCCGTTCCAATTGAAGGGCAATCAGCCGGCCTTCGTCAGCAACGGTTGATGCACCCAGAGCCTCAAGCTGCTCTTTAACAGGAGCCATCCGCTCATCTTCGCCGCCGAGCTCGGTATCAATACGCCCGATGTCGCGAATAATCGCACCGGCTTCCATTGATCCCAGCTCTCCCTTATATTTCTTAAAGAGCTGCGCCTTACGCGCATCCGAGTCCAGCTTCTTAACCTGCTCATCGATCAATGAAATCGAATCCTGCAAACGACCGAGATCGATTTCAAGCCGATCAAGCTTGCGGATAGCTTCTTCCCGTTTCGCCTTGTACTTGGAGACGCCGGCCGCCTCTTCAAACATCGCACGCCGCTCTTCAGGCTTGGCCTTCAACACAAAATCAACGCCGCCCTGATCGAGGATGGCATAACCATCGGAGCCTATTCCCGTATCATGGAACAGCTCTCGGATGTCCCGCTGACGGCATTGCGTCTTGTTGATGTAGTACTCGGATTCTCCGGAACGATAAATGCGGCGCGTCACCTGGACTTCGGCGTACTGTACCGGAAGCATTCGCGTGGAGTTATCGAAGGTAAGAGTGACCTCGCCGAGGTTCATGGGGTTGCGGCGAGAGGTTCCGGCGAAAATAATGCTGACCATCGAATCTGAACGCAGGGATTTCCAGGAACGTTCGCCGATGCACCAGCGAATGGACTCCATGATGTTCGATTTCCCGCAGCCATTGGGACCAATGACGCCAGTGATACCCGGCTTGAGTTCAATTCGGGTACGATCGGCGAAGGATTTAAACCCGAAAATATCGATTCTTTTCAGATACATGCAAAAAACCCCAAAGGACAGTTTTGCCATCCAGGTCTCCGCCCGGAGCGACTGTGTCCATGTTTTGCTATCTATTAGCTACTACGTACTGATCAGACGCCTTAGTGTAGCAGTTTCCGTCGAGAATTTCAAGCGTAAATGGGGTTACTCCGTCGATGCAATTAATTCTGGAAAGCACTCAAGCCGGCCCCCCGGGGGATCCGATCGGAAAGTGAAACGGGCAAGAGACCGAGCGGCGGAATCTCACCGGCAAGAAGACGCACAGCGGCCTCAAGGGACGGCTGGGTGAAGCCGTAGGTCAGAATGACGGTATGGGCCTCCGGGTAATGAGGAACGTCGTAGGGACTCATTGCGCTCACGAGGGCAATCGGCTTATTGAGCTGCAATAAACGCTGGATTAAACGCTTTTGTTTTGGGAATGGTTCCTTTCCCCAATGATAAGAAGTGACAACCAGCTTTCCAGCGAGACGCGCCTTGCGCATCGCTTCGGTCGATTCCTCGCGACCCGGTTTCGGACTTAAAAAATGGACATCTGCTGCGGGATAACGGTTTTTGATAGCACGCTTAAATGCCGCCGCTTCTTTGTCAAACCGTTTCGAATGGTGAATAATAAATAGGGTTGTGATGCCGTTTCCTCTAAGAGGAAGAAAGCCGGCGCGGTCCCGAAGAAGAGTAACGGATTCATCGGCTATCTCACCCGCCTTCACCGGATCCTCTTCCAGGAACCCGGGGACGCCTTCACCGAACCGGCGTTCATAGGCCTCCTGAATCCTCTCCTTGGAAACTTTCGCAGCAATGGCCCGCCGCACATCCTTAGGATCGGTCCGCCCAATAAGAAGTAAATCGCATCCCGCCTGAAGCGCCTCAACGGCGGCCTCCGAAACAGTGCGTCCTTTAAGAACACCCTTCATCTCAAGACTATCCGAGACGACCACGCCGGAAAATTCCATCTCTTCACGCAAAAGCTTCCGCAAGACCGCACCGGACAGAGTCGCCGGTTTCATTCCGGTCCCTAACGCAGGCACACGAATGTGCGCCGTCATCACTCCGATTCCCGGCGATTTGAATGCGGAACGAAACGGTACAAGGTCAACGGCATGGATCGCCGTCGAGGATTTATCTATAAACGGCAGTCCGGAATGGGAATCGGTATCGGTATCGCCATGTCCCGGGAAATGTTTTACCACGGGGATGATCCCGCCTTGTTCATACCCGGATACAGCCGCCGAAACGAAACGGGCAACCATCACTGGATCATCCCCAAACGCCCGTATTGAAATAATGGGGTTTAACGGATCGCTGTTTACATCGGCGACC
>JBFIEP010000521.1:0-2621 GCA_041603335.1 Elusimicrobiota bacterium
ATTAGAGGGAGGAGCGGACGCGAGCCAAAACGGGTTTGGCGATTTAATGCCGGCCGTATTGGAGGAAAGGTCAACCTTTCCAGTGAGTTTCTTAAACTTACGCGAATTGGGGTTTTTTGTCATGGTGATGGTTCGGCGGCCTCACGGCACGCACGCCTTCAATAGTTTCAATCCAAGCGGTATGCTCGGGCCCCGGTTCCTTTCCCGGGAACAGCGTCTTGAAAATTCCTAACGCAGCACGTTTTCCGTGCGCGGACGCATTTACGATTTCAGCGCCGCCATTAACGGCATCGCCGCCTGCAAATACTTTTGGATTTGAGGTCTGTAAGGTGGCCTCATCGACTTCAATCCGTCCCTTTCCGTCGAGCTTGATGCCCGCGGATTTCGAGAGCAGCTCAACCTGCTTGGGTTGGCCGATTGCTTTGACAATGCGGTCGCAGGGAATTTCGAACTCCGACCCTTCAATCGGCGTCACCTTGCCGCCTGCAACCTCCGTCCGCTGCAATCGGATGCCCGTAACCCTGTCGTCGCCTAAAATCGCGATCGGCATGGTATTCCACTCGAAATTAACCTCATCGCCGGCGGCGAGATCATATTCATAATCGTACGCGGGCATTTCGGCTCGTCCGCGGCGATACGACATGACAACGCGCTTTGTTCCGATGCGTTTCGCCTGGGTGACGACATCAACCGCAGTATTTCCGGCACCGATGCAGACTGTCGTCTCACCGGCAGGGATCGAGTCGAAATCATGATTTTTAATGTACTCGATGAAGTGCAGAGCTTCATAGACGCCCTTTAACTCTTCCCCGGGGATCCCCATCCGGGACGTAGGGCCCAGTCCTACACCCAGAAAAATCGCATCGAAATCTTTTTCAAGGTCTTCGAATTTTAAATCTTCGCCCAAAACCGTTTCGTAGCGGATATCGACACCGAGGTCCAGAACAAGCGCCACTTCGTCAAGCGCCACTTTCTGGTTCATCTTGTATTCGGCCATTCCATAGGTATTCAATCCGCCCGGCATCGGCTTCTTTTCAAACGCCGTGACGGCAAAACCCATTCGGCGGAGATAGGCGGCGGCGGATAATCCGGCAGGGCCGGCTCCAATGATGGCGACCTTCTTTCCGTTGGATTCCCCGGCCTCGAAAGGCTGGATCCCCATTTCCATCAAGGCGTCGGTCGCAAAGCGCTGCAGGCGTCCGATTTCAATTGGTTTTTCATGCCAGTTAAGATAAACGCATGAACCCTCACACAAGGCTTCGACCGGACAAACCCGGGCGCATGAATGCCCCATCGCATTAGCCTCAAAAATCGTAATCGCCGATCCAAGATTATCTTGGCCGGCGATTTGTTTGATGAACTTGGGAATATTAATGTGGGTTGGACAGGCTACGGTACATGGCGAGTCATAGCAGTTAAGACAGCGGTCTGCTTCAACCCGCGCCTCTTCACGGCGCATAGGAGGCGTCTTTTCCTTTAATAGCGGAAAATCATCGATCGTTTTCTTGTTTTTATCACTCATCTCGAAACCCAGCTGAATAATGTCTAAGGGGACATACCAACGGCGGACCCCCATTGTACCGCGCCCCATAAATCGAAGTCAACCAGGGATATCGGGGTCTTTAGACCCAGGTTATTGAAGCACCCTGAGGCCATTTAGAGCCCTTTTCAGGGCATCTTGCGCGTTCATCCGTATCCGACAATACTGAGGATACTATGCCGGAAATCGTACTGATTAAAGGAAAGGAAGAAATCGGCCGAATCCAGCTAGAGGAAATAACCCTCTCCGTTGGAAGGGACACCACGAACTCAATCGTCGTTGACGATCCCCGCGTTTCCCGAAAACATGCGCAAATCGTCCGCGAAAACGGAAATTACGTTTACGAAGATCTCGGCAGCACCATGGGAAGCCGCTTTGAAGGAATCGAGGTGACCCGCCGCATTCTAGCCGAGGGGGACACCATTCAACTGGGACAATCCAGCCTCGTCTTCGTCACCCTAGACGGCCAAGAGGTTAATGCAGCGGCCTCCACCCCTCCCGAGGCCTGGTCGCTGGAAACCTGGCCCAGCCTCGAACAAATGCTGGCGAAGGCCGATGAGACAGGTGAAAGTTCCCGACTTTTAAAGGCTTTATTTGAAATCAGCCTAGAACTCGACGCCGCTGAAAAATTTGACGGCGTCCTTGTGCGGATCATGGATAAGGCCCTGGTCATCATGGGCGGCGAACGGGGTTTTATCATGCTCCGGGACCCCGATTCAGGGAAACTCACCTTACACTCGGCACGGGACACGCAGGGAGAGATAACGGGAGTTGATGCCGAAGGCGTGAGCAGATCCCTCATGGAAAAGGTCCTCAAAACGGGTGAGCCTGTCCTTATTGATGACGCCAAAGACCCGAAAATGCAGACTCAGAGCATGGTGGTTAATCACATTCACTCTGCCGTTTGCGTCCCCCTCAAGAACGGAGCGGAGGTGGCGGGCGTTATTTACGTTGATCATCGTTCGCGCTCCCGCGCCTTCACTGAAACCGATCTCGCGTTTTTTACGACATTCGCCATCCAAGCCAAGGCGGCAATCGACTCAAGCCGGGCGTATTGGAAACTGGTTGACGGTCTCTTCAG